>JANQPW010000475.1 GCA_028285285.1 Silvanigrellales bacterium | reverse complement strand
ATTTTCTGAACTGCTCGACTATGTGGGCGACTACCTCCAGCAAGAAATTCTCGCCGAAGCAGTAACACGAGGCGTCGACCAATATTCTCGATTCTTGAGCGGTGTGGCACAAAACGCCACCAAGACCCTGAATATTGAGGGTTTATCGAGAGACGCTCAGGTAGCCCCTTCAACTGTTCGACGCTACCTTGATATTCTTTCCGACACAATGATCGCAGAGCAACTCAGTTGCTGGAAAGGGCAAGGCAAGCGCAAAGCAGTCTCGATGACCAAACTCGTCTTCTTTGACGTGGGGGTTGTCAATGCTCTCCTCGACGTCAACGGTTACTCACCGGTGAGCCCCCTCGCAGGAATGCAGCTGGAACAGTTCGTTGGACAGGAGCTTCTTGCGTTTCGAGACTATTTCTCGGGCAGAGTTAAAGTTGAGTATTGGCGATCTCAGGATCGGCAGGAGGTCGACTATGTTCTCGGAGGCCAGACGGCTATCGAAGTGAAACACACTAGACAGGTGACAGGTCGAGATCTCAGGGGATTGAAAGCAATTGCAGACGAAGGAACGTGGAAGAAACGAATTCTTATTTGCAGGGAACAGATGCGACGCTCCGTTGATGGCGTCGATATCCTTCCGGTGCACGACTTCCTTGAGGCACTCTGGTCAGGCAGCCTGGTTGATTGAAACGAACCTGAACAAATTCCAAACCAAGGACTGAGACTGTTTCTGTTTCTTTGACTTAACTAGGAAAAATCTTTCTCTCACCTCAAAAAACTCCCTCCGAAGAGAAAATTACAAATTTTGGAAGGAGAATTCGAATGGCCATTTGGTTCCTCTTGACGACGTTCTTTTTCAGCGTTCAATACACGACCTCCTGTGTTCAGCGCCCAAAAAAGAGCCAGACCAATGTCAGGACAGGTATCCAACAGAGTATGGAGTCACTTGAGCCCATCATCATTCCCATCAAACAGACCAGTATTCTGCCTGGTGCACAACAATATGACCTGTATGTTTTGCCGGTTTCAAACGCACGTAAAGCACTAGTGAATAGTGGTTATGCTTTGCAGTGGAAAGTTAACGGGGAGGGCATTCACTCTTGTTTCTATCGCGGAGAAAGTCACTCTCAACTGAATACCTTCGAATTGGTCAAGGGCGAATTTCCGAAAGCAATTGGTGAAAGTGACGTCTACCTGCAGTATCCAGTAAATTCTTCGGAACTCATCTCAGGTATTCTCTTCAAAAAGCAAAAGCAAAACTCCGCGCGGCATGAGTTTGATATGCATCATCGACTTTTGCTCGGTTACTTAATCTGGAACCATTGGGAATTTTTATCGCAAAACGGAATCTTTGGCCCTGAGGGCGCGGAGAGAACCTACACCGAAGGTCAGCCGCGAGTCGAGGAAACTGAGTTTAAAAAACTTCAGATTCAGGAGAATAGAACCAAAGAGATTCAAGTCAACTTTCAACTGATTGAGCAGATCAAGCGGCGGCTCACACTTTACAATGAGATGTACACACCCAGACACGTTGCTAATCACCAAGACACCGGAGAAGCCATTGTTGTGGGATCCGGGCCAAGCAACTCAATGCCTTGCCCAGAAGGGTCAGGAATCAGATCTTTCCAGAAACAGATTCAGGAAGAAATCAATGTCTACGTGCGCCCTGATCGATAGACAAGACGACTTACATTCGTGTGAGGCTACCGAAATACACAACTGGGAACTTGGCGGATCCGCCTGTGGGCACGTCTAAGCCAGTGCTGCAACCAAACTGAAAATTCCGTAAGAGTCGCCCTCTTTATACCGTGCTTCAACACCCCATTGTCTCGGCCAGCACAGCTCCTTGTTTCGGACTCAGTGTGCTTGAAAACAAGTCTTTGAGGTTCACTCCTAGACGAGCAGAGGCAGGAAAGAAAGGACTCAACAACAATAGAAATCGCTCGAACCCTGCAGGTTTGCAGGGGTTCTCACGAGGAACCGCTTCCCTCACGACCTAAAGGTCGTTCGTCGCGGTGGCACCAGCGGCAGGACTCTAACCTGCGACCCTCTCTTTAGGAAAGAGATGCTCTATACAGCTGAGCTACGCCGGCACTGACCAACCTCTAGCGCGGATCTGGCGTGCTGGTCAAGATTTGGCCCTATCCCTGCCGGTCGCTTAGGCTCACGGCCCTCCCCACAAAGGAGAAATAGCCGTGCCACGCCTGCACTTCCGATGCCGAAAGCCGAGCCCGTTGCACGCTCTGCCACAAAATTCGCAAAAACCTCTCAGGGCTGCGCGAATCATCGACTTGTAGCGTCTCGTGGCAGGCCTCCAATGTCATCCCTAAGCGCCGCCGGAGCGCCTCCAACTGTGAAGACTCAGCCCGCCGGTCGCGCAGCGAACGCTCATCCCCAATGGGGATCTGCTCGCATCGCTCTTCCAGCACAAGCTGCTGCCTTTGCCATTCGTAGAGGCAAACGGAAACCGCGTGGCTCAGGTTCATCGACGGCATAAGCCCATGGGTGGGCAACTGCCACACCTCGGTGCAGTGCTCGAGCTCGGCTGTGGACAGGCCTGAGTCTTCCCTTCCGAACACGAAAGCCACGTCTTCTGCATGTGCCGGCAGGCTTGGCGCGCTGCGGTCGCCAAGTGTAGCGAAGGGCTGACGGCTCCGCCCCGTGCGTCGGCTCAGGGCCAAGCTTCGGGTGGTTCCCGCTAAAGCTTCCGAAAGATCTTTGACAACTTTTGCTTGTTCCAACACAAACCGACTGGCACCGCACGCCGCTTTGCGGCTCTCCGAGCAATTCACTTCGCACTGTGGCCGCACAAGCACAAGCTCATCCACACCAAAGTTCGCACAGACCCGACACACGGCACCCAGGTTGCCGGAATAAAGTGGCTCAACCAACACAACACGCAAGCTCAAAACCTCACCTCACACCCCTCACATTGTCATCAATCGGCGCGGCGACAGGCGTGGGTGTAAACCCTCCGCCTTGCCGCTGAGAATCTTCGAAACAATCAACTCAGAAGCAAAAAAAGCTGCCGTGTGGCCACAGCCCAACCAACCTGCATTGCCCAACACACGTCCTTTGGCTCCCCACTCACCCAAGAGCGGGAGCTCATCACACGGCAAGCAGTCTTGGCCGAAACTCTGAGACACAAGGTTTCTCCCCTTCCACACTTCCGAATCCAAAAATCCCGCTGCAGCTTTGTGGCCCACATGCTCCAACACCGAATCCATCACCGCACGATGAGCTCCACTCACCCTAGCCAGCACCGCCGCTTCCAATTCCTTGTCTGAAGACTCTCTGCCAATTCCTGCCCCGGGCAAAAGGTACCTCGGGCCCGTGATCCGCAAGCGAAGCTGTTCCTTTGTTCCAACAAAAAAACCAGAAACATGTCCATGACCGGCTCGAAAACAGAACGACTCGGATGGGTCCTGACCCAAGGGATCACCCCCCAGTTCTGAGCGACCCCACTGGTATTCACTCACCACATCGACAACGGGCACCAACACCTCTGCAAAGCGCTTATGGAAATGACGGGACGCTGCTCCGGCACCCACCACACACAGTTCTGCATTCAAAGTTGAGCCATCAGCCAATCGCAGTTCAACTCCAGAATTCTCTTCCGACAACGACACAACCTGGCCCTGCAAACGAGCGCTTTCAGGTTCCAGCAAGGCTTCGCGCAGTTCAGGCCAAATCTGCTCCAGCCGAACGCAGTCGGGCTCTTGCCAACACGAGCTCCCGGTGCTGCCATCGGCCTTGAATTCTCGAAGCGAAGGAAACAGCGCTGATGCTTCACGCAATTCCGTGCTTTCATGATCACTCAAAGAAACACGAAAACTGGGTAGTTTCTCTGCCAAGAGTTGGTTCTTCACCAAGAATCCCTGCGCCCGCTCCAAGCCCTGCGCTAGAAATTGCAGCAGGTATTCCGCCAGTTCACCCCCATGAGCAACGGCCGCCCGAGTGGGGGGATCGTTCAAAGCCGACCACAAAACCCCCAGGCCAGTCAGGTTTTCACTGAAGCCGCACCCAGAGCTGTGCACGCGCAAACACTTCACACCCTTGTCGTGCAAAGCCTTTGCCGTGAGCACCGCAAACAAACCGTCTCCCACAACCACAACTTCGCAATTTGCCATGACAGCAACCCTCCCATCTCCACACGGTTTGGGAAGCTTAGTCTTTTACTTTGAGTTGCGCGAGAATCCCGAGCCAGTCTCCTTGAGCCAAGGTCTTTTGGGCAACCAGCCCATGGGCGCTCATCTGCTCCGCAAACCACTGCTCTTCTTCCGCCAAAATTCCGGAGAAAATGTAAGTGCATTTCGGTGAGCCTCGGCTCACAATATCGGCCAAGATTTTGGAAAGAGGCTTTGCCTGAATGTTTGCAAAAATGAGATCGTTTTCTGTTGTGCTCAAAGTGTTCAAACGATCGGCGGTGAACACAATTTCTGGACAACTGTTCAGCTCAGCATTTTCTCGCGCAATGCGCACACTGTCAGCATCTATGTCGCACCCCAAAACCTGTGAGCAGCCAAATTTCACAGCGGCAATAGCCAAAATTCCAGACCCTGTGCCCACGTCAAACACGCGATCGAAAGAACGTTTTGTTTCATCAAGGTAAACTTTCAGGCAAAGCTGGGTGGTTTCATGCTGGCCCGTTCCAAAAGCCATTCCGGGGTTGATGATGATCTTCTCTTTCGCTGCGAAGCTTTCAGGGTCTTCCCAGGGCGGGAGAATCACACACTCCGCACCAACGTGAAGCGGTCGAAACGACTCTTTCCAAGACTCCTTCCAGTCTTGATCAGCCACAGAAGCCCAGTTCACTCGGAGATCAGTTTCCTTTAAGTTCCATTGCTCCAGGTTGTTTATTATGGCTTTCAAATGAGCTTCCAGCGTTTCGCGAGAAGGGTCATACAAAATGAAAGGGCTACCCTGATCATGATCAGCGTAATAGTCGTGACGGAAGTGTTCCTCTCCGTACTCGAAGGGAATATCACAGTCGATGCTCCCTTCCACAAAACCGGAAATGCCCAGATGAAGCAGCAATTCCGAAAACGTTTCCTTGGCGCTTGCCGGAACAGCAAGCCGCAACTCATGAGTCAGATCGGGAGATGTCATGTCGTGTTTTGAGCCTATGCGCTGAGTCGTTCGTCAATCCGTTTCAGCAGCTGCGTGGCCTTGGTGTAGTCCGGGTCTCGAACAAGCGCCAAGTTCACATACTGCCGCGCCTGTTTGTATTTGCCCCACTTGGCATATGCAAGACCAATATTGAAGAACAGAAGGTGGCCTTGCTCATTGCCGGGCAGCACAAGCTGGGCTTTCTTGTAGTGCCGGATCGACTCATGAAACTGAGATTTCGAGACCAAGTCAATGCCCACCCTATTCAGGAAGTGCGCCAAATCTTTCGACTTCATAGTGTGTTTCAAGAGAGCTCGGGCTGCCTCGTAGTCTCCTAAAATCACCTTAATGCGCCCCAGATCTTCCCTAGCCTCTTCATAAAACTCATCGATACAAAGAGCATCCGACAAGGTTTTGTCGGCCTTTTGAAAGTCTCCCTTCTGCACATAACATCTCGCAATTTTGCACATGCGTTGCACATTTCTTGGGTTCGATTCTTTGAGCTTTTCAAGAAGTTCCAAACATTTATCGCTCTGTTTGAGCTCGAAGTAGACATCTGCCAAAAGCTGCATGGCCCGAAAGTAGTTGGGGTTTTTCGATATGGCCTTATGAAGCCACTGCTCAGCCCCTCGAAAGTTGCGCTCTGCTATGCATTTGCGCGCCAGCAACTCGGCATATCGTGACGAGTCGCCCAAAACGCGGAGCAACTGGTCCGTGGCACGCATTTTCAGCTCATCAGAAACGCGGTCCCACACCCCAAGCATATCGATGAACTTGCTCACAATACGCTCGGCTGCACTATTTTTTCTTGCGATTTCATGAACATGAAGGCTTTCAAGGCGCTTCACAACACTGTCGCCCTGACGATCCCAAG
>JANQPW010000452.1 GCA_028285285.1 Silvanigrellales bacterium | reverse complement strand
TTGAATTTTCCATCATCTTTAAAGGCGGTTTGAAAGGAGGTGGGGCGGAGCTTGTCATCGTAGGTGATGCGCTGATCGATGAACCCAGATGGTTGCCCGTCTTTGTCTTTTTTCTCTGTGCGCTCGCTGAGAACGAAATCTGCAATGAGGGTGCTTTGACCGAGGGAAATGACGACCAACTGAGTCTTCGAAGTCTTTTGAAGTCTGACAGTGCCGTTGGCGGCTGTGTCGGTGCGGGTGCAGTTCAGAATGTCGGGCGCCTCAAAGGTGCAGCCTCCTGTCACGGTGCGCGGAACAACCTCTGAGCCCGGGCGCCAAAACTCCTCAAGGGACTCGCCTGAATAAACCGAGCCATTGAATTGTCCATCTTTGAACTGTGCCTCAGACACCCATGTTTTGCCCCCTTGGGTGATTTCAACCCGCACAGGGATACCGTCATAGGCGCCAGCGAAGGTGGTGACGGTTCTTTGCCGTTCCTGAGGTGCGGGATCTGTTGAAAGGACAGCCTCTTTTTGAATGCGGGTGCAGACCAAGCCCTCGCAAGACTCGGAGCTTTCGGATCTCACCACGCCGTCTTTGGTTTCCTTTGTGGAGGACTCCACGTAGGCTGGAACTCCATTTGTGCCGTAGGTCGTTTCTACTTCTTCTGTTTCCGTTGATGTAGTGCCTTCCGAGGTTCTTTCGTTGGTTGTGGTGCGTTTTGTTTCCAACCAAAAAAAGTTGGGCACGCCGTATGTGATCACGACTTTTTTTGTGGTGGTTGAACCACCTTTTTCTTCCACTTCAACAATCTCATTTGGAAGGCTGTTCGCGTTGAGGGTGAAGGTTCGCGTGACTTTTGATTCATCTTGAGCAAAAGGGTTGTCGGCTGTGGCCTCGACTTTTGGCTTTGTTTCAACCTCGGTTCTCTTGTTGCCTTCACGGGTTGCTGTTGTTTTTGAAATCTCCACCCCATCTTTGTTGGTCGTCACTTTTGAGGTGAAGAGGCCAGACGAGTCTAAGACCACATCTTGAGTGTCGATCTTCACTTTCTTGAGCCCTGTAACCAACGCTGTCACCCGGGCGTCACTCACAAAGGCTGAGAGGTCAATTCCGTTGGAGTCTTCGTCGTCGTCTCCCTCAAACAGACCACAAGACGCCAAAAGAAACAGGGAGAGGAGGAAAGGGGTGAGAGGTGTTGATCGTTGAGGCATGTTCGGACTCCATTTTTAGGCAGAGTCCTAGGGTAACACCCAATTGGGTCTCAGCAAAAACCCAACCTTGTTCAATGACCACGGGGGTTGGTGATCACGTCGTCCAGCACGTGGATGATGCCGTTGGAGGCTTCAATGTCCCCGCTGGAAATGAGGGCGTTCCCAACGCGAATTTCTCCGTGGTTCACAAAGATGTTGAGGTATTCACCACCAAGAGTGAGTGCAAAACCACCACGACGAAGGTCATGCAACGTGCGAGTTGTGTGCTCGTTGAGCACGTGATTGCGGAGCACGTCGGCCAGTGCGTGGGGGTTGTTGAAGAGGTCATTGATGACGTGTTGTCCCAAACGAGCAAAGGCGGCGTCGGTGGGAGCAAAAACGGTGAAGGTTCCTTCTCCAGAAAGGGCCGTGTCGAGCCCTGTCACTTGGAGCGCTCTCACGAGAGTGTGAAACTGCCCAGCCGATTGGGCGATTTCAACGATGCTGGGAAGTTCATGCTCGTCGGGGCCGTCGACATTAGGGTTGAGAACGGTGTCGATGGCGTGAATGACTCCATTTGTAGCAAAAATGTTGCGAATCAAGGCTCTGCCCGAGCGGCCCACGTCAATCTGACCCACAGGCGTGTCCACCCGCAAGCGATCTCCTGTGAGGGTTTCGACAAAGTCGACCTGGGAGAGTTCTTGTGTGGTGAGTGTTCCTGAAGCCACATGATACAGCAACACAGCTCGGAGTTGTTCAGGGTTGTTGAAGAGATCGTTGAGAGTGTCGGTTCCCAACTCGTAGAAGGCCGCATCGGTGGGGGCAAAAACTGTGAATGGACCTTCGTCGCGCACGGTGGAAGCCAACCCTGTGATGGAAAGAGCTGCCGTGAGAACCCGGAATTCATCGGCCTCAAGAGCTGTGTCGAAAATGTTTTTTTGAGCTGAGTTCACGGCCTGATCAGCCTGAGCACTCTGTTCGAACCGGTCAGTGGTGTAGCCTACTGACAAAAAACCAACAACGGAAGAAAGCAAGAGGGTCTGTAACTTTTTCATGTGCATGTCTCCTTGTAATGGTGCCCTATTCAGCCATCTGAGTTCCCCCAGTGGAACGTCTCTGACTGCAGCTCAATTTATCGGAGTTGGATCTGTCTTTGATAGAGTTGGCGGGAACCTCAGGTGGGGTCGGTTGAGACCGCACCCCAATCGGAGCTCGGCATCAAGGCTTCGAATTGACTGAGCTTTGTCTTCTTCTTTGGCAACAATGCCTCACGCTTGCTTTTGTCTTGTGGTAGGCAAAAGAGACATCGGGCTCTTGGTGAAGGGCCATTTTTGAAGTTCAAATTGAGGGAATCTCGTGAACGTGAAAAGAGATCAGAGCAGAGTGTTGGGCGGCGCAGCGGGCCGAGAGAAAGTTCGAAGAGCCGGTGCAACGAAGGGTGCAGGTGAAAAAAATGCCGTCGTCGTGGGAGCCGGATTCGGTGGCCTTGCCGCGGCGATTCGGCTGCAGAGCATGGGGTTTCATGTCACCGTGCTCGATCGGCAGGCTGTTGCCGGAGGTCGCGGAGCTGTTTGGAAAGAAAAGGGCTTCACCTTTGATATGGGCCCCACTGTGCTCACCGTTCCACACTTCATTGAGGAGCTTTTTGCTTGCGAGCCTGGAAACCCTGGCTTGGATCGCGCTGATTTTCCGCCGGAGGTTCTGGAGCCTGATGCTCGAGTGAGGACG
>JANQPW010000447.1 GCA_028285285.1 Silvanigrellales bacterium | reverse complement strand
AAAACCCTCTCGATACGGAGTTCACTCAACTTGAAAGCAAGTCGGAGATTGATGGGGAATTGGCGCAACTGAAACAAAAGCTGGGTTCAGGCCAACCTCCTCGCAAGAGTGGTGACAACCTTCAGCCTGAAGATCAGAATTCCACAAAAACCCCCCAAGCTGTGAAGGGAAAGAAGTGAAATGAGCCTTTTTTTTGTTTTCGCCGTTCTGCCATTTATGCTCGTTGTGCTGCCGATGTGGATCATCTTCAATTTCCTTGGCAGGTTGCGCACCGGAAGGCAGCTTTCAGCCGACCAAGAACTCGAAATGAAGGAGCTCTACGAGATGGCACAAAAGACCGAGCGGCGTCTCGACACACTGGAGTCCATTTTGAACCAAGAAAACCCTGACTGGAGGAACTCGAGATGAACCTCGACCTGGGCAACCGCCGCCACCGTCTCTATCGCAGCCCTTCACAAAAAGTCTTTTTGGGTGTGTGTGGTGGAATCGCGGAGTACTTTGGCGCCAATGTTTCGGTGGTCCGTGCGCTTTTCATCGCCAGCCTCATTCTGAGTGCCGGCTGGACCTTGCTGGCGTACTTCATTGTCGCTGCAGTGATTCAGCTTCGCCCCCAAGAGCGAATCTATGATCGTGACGAGTCGGACTTCTGGCGATCGGTCACTTTCAACCCACGGGACACCTACAGCAACATCAAGCACACCTTCGATCGCATCGACAGGCGCATGCGAAAGATGGAATCGTATGTGACCTCAAGAAAGTACGAACTGGACAGGGAATTCGCCGACCTTGAGCGGACAAAAAAAGAATGACCCTGCGCTAGAGCACACGGTTGCTCAGTGCAGGAATCTGGGCCCTGGCTTCATCAATAGCCCTTTTCTCTAGTTGGCAGACGCCCACCGAAACTTCAGGCCCCAGATCAAGCAGCACTTCGCCCCAGGGAGACACAACCATGGAGTGTCCATAGTTGGACTTTTTGCCGCCACTGAAGCGACCGGTTTGGTTACAAGCCACAACAAAACACTGATTTTCAATGGCACGCGCTCGAAGTAACGGTTCCCAGTGAGCCTGCCCCGTTCGCTGTGTGAACGCTGAGGGAAAAAACAAAACATCAGGCACATCGTCACCCTGTGAGCTCCGGCGAATGATTTCTGGAAAACGAAGATCATAACAAATCAGGGTCATCGCCTTCCAAAGTTCTTTCTCCACAGGGAGTTCAAAACACACCTGTGGGGGCTCACCCATAAGATAAACGTCAGATTCTCGAAACTCAGTTTGACCACTCCTCGATCGGAGATTGAAGAGGTGAAGTTTGCGATAGGTGTTCAACACTTTTCCTTCAGCTGAAAAACACTGGCTTGTGTTGAATATCCTCTCAGCCGCAGAGGCAGCCTTCAGCTCCCCGGGCTTCTCACCATGGGAGCCCCCCACCAAAGTCACAGAAAACTCCTTCGCCCACTCGGAAAGCTGAGAGAAAACTCCCTCAGAGAGTCGATCCGCATATTGTGAGCGAAACTGATCATCACCCATAAACGAAAACATCTCGGGCAACACCACAACCTGTGCTCCCTCCGCTGCGGCACGCTGCACACCCTCACGTGCCTCTCGAAGGTTCTGGTCCACATTGTCTTGGGGGTTTGTTTGAACAAGGCCAACTTTCACCGCCGGCCCCTCGCATCACACTCACTGATTTTCAGATGCCAAAAAACTCCGCAGCTTTTCAGCTTGGCTGTCACCCTCAGATTCTTTGATTCTTGTGGACACACCACCGATTTTCTCTCCACCCGTTGCAGCATCTTCGTTGTTGAGACCAGCCATGTTGGAAGAGGCACCATCGAGCTGCCCAACGATCAACTCGGCGTCGGCATCGGTGATTTGCGCAGCTTGATCGTCCGAAACCTGGCCATTCTCATCCACTCCATATTTCTTTGCGGTGGAAACCGCAAGCGCGGTTTGCGCCATAGCCAACTGGTATCTTTCTTCGTCGGTGCGCTGGCCTTCTGGAATTCCCTCAAGCACAGACACCGCGCGGGAGAGGTTGGTTCGATTTTCTTCACTGCCATCAGGCATTGCCGTCAGAATGCTGTTCCAGTCTGAATTCTCGTCGGCAGTTGAGAGCTTCTGCACAATTTGAAAGGTGTCGAGCTCTGACTTGGCCATGTAGGCTGTCGCAAGGAGTTTTCGTGTCTCGACATCGTTTGGATTCGCCGCCAACGCATCTTCCAGATTCGAAATGGCTGCATCGTAGTCACCATTTGCAAGAGCGGTCTCTCCTTTTTCCCGGCTTTCTGGCTGCTCTAGCAGCTCAAACACGTTTTCACTACCGCACCCAACCGGGGCCGCAGCCAACAGCGCTGCACCAAGAAGTCCACAAATGACAGGAGCCGTGCGCCTGAGCACGCCCTTTGCTCGTGCTAGAATGAGCTTTGTGACTGTGTTTCTTTGCACCAGCATGCAAACCTCCTTTTTCATGAGCTAGGGAAACCACCCCAAACTCACACGACCATAAGCCCGGCGGCTCTGGCGGTTACCAGGGTAAGTTCCCACCTCCTCTGAAAAGACACCGCCTTCAACCTTTAAGAGCCAAAGTCGGAGGTATCCCCCATAGGTGAGGTAGCCCTGGTTGAGTCCAACTGTGCCACCCAACACCTCGCGAAAACTGATCTCAGCCCCAAGATGCAAACGTTTGTATGCATTTTCTCCACGCTCATCAAAGACATCGCGATAATCTACTGAGACTCGCGAACGACTCTTGCGAGTTTGCGGTTCTATAGAGATGCCAACATCAACAACAGGAGATTCAGCTGCAGGAGAGGGAACACCAGGTTCCACGGGCCAATGATATTCAAGGCCAAGGTTTTTTGCTGTCACTCCAAACGCCGTCTTGGTTCTTTTGCCCGTTTTGTACATCAAACCAAGGTCGGCACCCACGCCCGTTCCTCGCCGCACAGCCTTGTTCAAATATTCCTCAAGATTTGACTTCGCCAGTTCCTGCGCCTGAAGAGCAGGCACCTCTTCTCTTGTTTCTGCCTTTTGCACAAACTTGAAATTCACCCCGAGGAAGAACGACTTTCCCATCGCCCGAGCGTAGCTCAGGTGACCACCGTTGTAGACCGTGGAGCCTAGCTCGGCTTTTGGCAGTC
>JANQPW010000437.1 GCA_028285285.1 Silvanigrellales bacterium | reverse complement strand
TCTTGGCCGTGACCGTTCTCGGGTTTGTCGGGTCGCTTGTTTGTGTGCTCACCGGTCGCAATCTTGACTCTTACTCAACGCCACACAATCTCTTGAGTTTGGTGTTGCTGTTCTTTGCCGCCGCCCAGATTTTTCTCCGGCGAGGGCCTGGATTTGAACGGGCCGTGGTTGTGATGGGGCTTCACTCTCTTTCCATTGTCGCTGCCTTTGCGCTGGCCATGGATCTTTCCGGAATGCAGATGTGGCGCCCGGCTGTTTATCAGCGCCTTCTTGCCTACGGAATTTTGTTTTCGAGCGCTTTGCAGATTTTTTTCTTTTTGTATTCAAGTCGGCAGTCGCGCATGCGGCTCATTGCTTTAAGAAACGAGCTGAGCTCCCTCGAAAGTCGAGTGAAGCAAAAGTCGGCGCACCACCCCACCGCAGCTCCTCACTTTTTGGCGAACATCCTCAACTCGGTCGGCATGCAGCATGAGCTCCTGATTGAAGAGGAGGTCGGCGAACGACTGCTGGAAATTTCCACGTTTTATCGAATGCTGTGTGAGGGGCTGGAAAAGGAGTCTTGGACCCTTGGGGAAGAAATCAGACTCTCAAGACGCTACCTTGAATTGGAAGAAAGCAATCGTGGACCTTGTTTTTCGTGTGAAATTCATGCAGGTGAAGGTGAGCTGAAGAACGGGGAACTCCTTCCTCTGACCGTTCTCTCAGTGCTGGAGAATGCTTTTTCGCATGGCGAAGTGTCAGGCCAGAGTCCTTTGCATTTAAAAGTTGAAATAGCTGAAAAGCTTTTAAAGATAGCTGTTCGAAACCGTGTTTCGCGTGAACGACAAGCAGGGGGCGGTCATGGAGAGAAGGTGTTGCGTGAGCGCTTGAGAAGCCGCTATGGAGAAGGGTTTCGCTATCAGTCTGCACTTTCAATTGATGGTGAAAACTGGGAGACTGAGCTCACGATTCCACGCTGATGATTGCTGAGGTCTTAAGGTACGATCTCTCCGGCTGCTCCATCTCCAGCCGTTCCTTGACCAAGTCCCGCTGCAGCAGTAGATGTTCCCGTGAAGCTGTTTGTGGTGACTCCTGTGAGAACGATTCTTCCACCGGAGCCGCCGCCGCCTCCTGAGGGCCCACCTGAGGGTGATCCTCCGAAGCCGCCGTCGGCACTCAATGTGCCATTTCCAGATAGAGTGCCAGCGCTTACGGTGAGGGTCCCTCCGGAGCCGCCACCACCTCCTCCATAGTAGGTCTGCGGCGATGAGGCTCCCGCGGTGGCATTAACTGTTATGGTTCCCGTTACGGAAAGGCTTTCTGTTGCGAGAACAGTGATGGCGCCGCCTCCGGCTCCCCCAGCATTGTGTAGAGAGCTTCCGCCGCCGCTTCCCTTTGTTTCTGTTGCCGGAAGGTAGCTGGAGCCTCCGGCGACGACATTGTAGGTGCCCGATTGGCCGCCTGCTCCCACGTGACCAGCTCCAGCTGCGGGGTTCTGGTTGCTCACCGGAGCAGCCGCAGATCCGGCTCCTGGACCCTGACCAGGGTTGAATCCGGCAGCGCCACCGGCAAAGCCAAGCCCGGCTGCGCTAAGGGTCCCAGCTATCGAGCCCGTGCGGATTTGAAAGGTTACGTTTCCAGTGAACGATGCGCCGGCTTCCACACTAACGCTGTCGGCATTGATCACCAGGTCGCCTGCCGACGAGATTGCTGATGCGTCTCGAGCCTCAAGAGCTGCAGTGACCGTGAAGACGCCGGCGTTGCTGATCTGGAGCACTGAGTTCCCCGTTGCAAACACGTTTTGCAGTGAGGTGTAGTTGCTCACCGTGAGATGTGATGTTCCCTTTGATCCGGAAAGGCTGCTGTTGAAGGTCAAACTCCTCGCTGAGCCAATGAGTCTTTCAACAACCCCTGCGGCACCACCTTGGGCAAATGTTCCATAAAGGGCGCCACCGTTAGTGTTGAAAGATCCTGTGAAGCTGTCAGTGTTGGCATCGATGAACACACGCCCTCCCGATCCGGAGCCGCCATAGCGGCTTGGACTTGTGTGCGTGGGGTGTTGACCGCCATCTCCGCCGCTCACGTTCGCAGAGCCTGTTCCATTGAAGGTGTCGGCAAGGAGCTCAATGGTTCCTCCAGAGCCGCCACCCGAACCGCCATAGTTTGTGGTGTTGGCAAAGCCAGCTTCACCAACAGCGCTGATGGATCCGTCAAGGGTGAGGGTGCCCAGTGCTTCGAGACGAATATGGCCTCCTCCGTCTCCTCCTCCAAAGTGTGTGGAAGCTCCACCGCCACTGCCCAAAACGGAACTGCCGGGTAAGTAGGCCACTCCGCCTGCCTTTAGGGTGGAGTCTGTTCCCGAGTGGCCACCGGTTCCCACATGCCCGGCTCCGCTCGCAGGCCCTCCAGCCGTGGCAGCAGAGCCCACTCCTCCTCCTGGGCCAGAACCACTGCCGTTCGGGGTGACACCCCCAGCGTGTCCCAGCCCGTCAGCATTCATGGTGCCACTCATGGTGATGTCCTGTTGGGCCACAATGTTGGCGTTGCCGGTAATGGATCCGGTGGCTCCAACTGTGAGATCATCAACCTGCACGTTGATGGTTTGCTGCGAAGAGAGCGCGCCGTTGAGCGTGAATGTCTCCGCAAGCAGGGGAGAAGACGTCTCGTATTGTAAAGACGCTCCGTTTTCCACGGTGAGCGTGGGAAT
>JANQPW010000429.1 GCA_028285285.1 Silvanigrellales bacterium | reverse complement strand
AACTGCCATCAATGGATCGCACAGAATCACTCGAGCTGAGGTCTGCCAAGTAACCTGAAATCAAGATGATGGGCACTAGCCGGTTCACGCCGTCAGACTCACGAAGGGTTTTGATCAGGTGGTCTCCAGGAACTTCTGGCATGCGCAGATCTGTGACGAGCAGATCGTACTGATTTGTTTCCAGCAAAGAAAGCGCGCTGCGGCCATTGTCGGCCGTGTCGATGGAGAGGTATTGCCCTCCCAGGCTCATCTCGCCGAGCATGCTCACAACGAGGTAAACCGAGTCTTCATCATCATCGACCACGAGAATGCGAGGGCTTTTGGAGCTCATGAGCACACTTTCTCCGTGAGGTTTCCATTGAAGCAATGACAATGCCTAGTGTGATGGAAGTTCGGGCAGAACTCAAGTTTGTTTCTGTCGGACTCAGCCAGACTCTGGTGAGGACTGAAAAAGACCGAGCTGCGGTAAACCGCCATTTGACCGTCCGTAGGACTCCCAAGAAAGGCCCATGATTTGGGCAAGGGCGAGCAGCAAATCAGAGCTCCCACGACGACCACAGTCGAGCACTCGTGCTGGGCCAAGCCCGCAGCGGGAGCCTGCGAGAAGGTACCAGGGGACGTCTTCCTGACCGTGATAGGCGCTTTCACCATTCTCAGACACCACTGCAATGAGGGTGTTGTCCATGAGTGGGCTTCCGCTTTGAGAGTCTGGAGTGCTTTTCAGCAGGCTGACCAACTGAGAGATCATCATGTTGTACCAGCGAGTTTGAATGGCAAAAACTTCGTTGGCCTCATGGGAGCTGGAATGGCTCTGGGTTTGATTCCACCATTTCTTTTCGCTCCCGAAGCCACCTCCGTCGGCCGCGTCAAGAAGCTCTCGCAGGCTTTCAAAGTTGATGTGAAGGGAATCGTCTTGGGCTGACATAAAGGAAAATGAAAAGACTCGGCAAATGTCGCAGGCAGCTGCAGCAACAATGTTTTTCCACTGAGAGCGCACGAGATGCTCGGCAACCAGGTTGTTGGCACGACGATCTGGTCCCATTGCCATCAAGTCGCTCGGCGAAGTGCAGGAGCCGGACCCCCCTCTTTCGGAGAGAATCCGCCGATAGGTGCTGAGGCTCTGTTGGTGCGTGGTGATCTTTTCATGCACCTGTGGGAACTCGTTGGGGCCCGGTAGAGCTCTTGCATAAGCCTCTTCCAAGCGGGTTAAGATTCGCAGTTGACGTTCCGTTCGCGAGTTGGAGTCGGGTGAGACGAGATGTCGAGGGCCTGCGCCAGTGGCTTCCCCAAAAAGCAATCGTGCCGCCGCCACAGGGTCGTCTTCAGGCAACACGGGCCGGCCATCTGTTCCTCGAAACATGAGGTGATCTTCGCCTTTGTTGTAGCGGGTGAAGAGGCCGAGGTGAGCGATGGCCAATGGGGTGGGAGAAGAAAGGGCAGTTGCAATTTCCACGTCTACACTCGGACGATTGCGGAGGCCTCCGCTGAGAATTTGGCTGGCTGCTTCTGGATGGCTGGAACTGCCCCCATGACCAAGGGTGTTGAGGTGACGGAGCGGGTAGAGCAGGTTGGCGTGCTCGGCAAGTGGTTGCAGTGCGAAGCTGAGTTCTGTGGGGTTAAAAGAACCGCCTCCCGAGCTTTGGTTGAGGTGCCATTTTCGGAGAACGGCTCCATTGGGATAGCTGATCAGAATCAGGCGACGAGGGCCCGAGCTAGACTGTCCGTGGGCCCATGACCATGCACTTGAGGTCGAGGCGAAGCTGCAGAGCGCGGTCTTGCGCAAAAAGTCTCTTCGATTTTGTGTGGTTTGAGAGCGAGAGATTGGGTTCATGTTCACCTGCGTAGAAAAAGACGTGATTGTGTGCTGAGGCTTTGAAAGAGATCTCTGACACTTTGCTCCGAAGACGATGTGTCTTTGAAGCGTTCTCCAAGTGCTTGGAGGGTGCACAGGTCCTGAGGCGTTTCTTTTCGGCCATGTGTGTGTCGAAAGAGCTGCCTCACAAAGCAAGATCGAGAGTTGGGGCTGTCGTTGACAAGCCGGGCGAGTTCCCCCACTCCCGAGAAATCCTGAAGTGGCTCTTCGCTGGAAAGCACTGTTTCTGGCGAAAAAAGGCTTCCGATCTGCCCCTGACTGTTGATGAGGCGCCGCTCTCCTGAGGGAACGGTTTCATGGCTTCGAGGAAGGCCACGTGGTCCATAGGACTCCAGCCCAAATCCAATGCCATCTATAAACTGGTGGCAACTGGCGCAGTCACTTCGTGCGTGGAGGTGCTCGAAGCGCTCGCGGGTGGTGGCTCGTGGATCGCTAATGGGCTGCAGCTCAGCTCCCGTGGGTGGCGGGGGAAGGTCTTGGCAGAGCAGCTTGCGGCGCACCCAAGGCCCCCGCTTGATGGGGTGACTGCTCTGTGCCGTGGCACCTTGGGCCATCACAGCTCCGAGGGAAAGCACACCACGGTGATCGGGGTGTGTGGCACTGCGATCCACTTCGCGCCAGGGAACATTCTGTGGAGTTGAGTTCTTCCCTTCGCTCCTGGCGTTGTCACCGTAGTGGTTGAGAAGGCGATCGTTGGCAAAAGAAAGGGGTGAAAGCAGCAGTTCTGAGAACCCTGCCGAGCGTGTGAACACATGGTGGGAAACGAAGCGGCGGGCCTCCTCTCTGAGGTCGGCAGACAATTCGGGAGAGATCAGTCCTCCGAGGCCTGTGTCGAGTGCAAGCCAGGCGTTCGTGAAGCGCTCAAAGGCTTTCTGTGAGAGGGGGTTCTCAAGAAAGGTCACAGCCACCTGAGAAGCTTGCTCAGGGAGCTCAACTTCTCCAGATTCGACCGCACGAATCCACTCCAGCGGCGGGGTGGTGCCAAGGTAGGTGTAAGACAACCACGTTAGAATTTCGAGAGGGGTCAGCTCTGTGTGGTCTTGACCGGTCACGATCCGACCCCGTTCCGATCGATATAGAAACTCTGGAGACCCCAGAAGGAAGGCAAGATATCCTTCCACTCCTTCGCTGTTGAGAAGCTGTTGGTGATCTGTTTGCTCCGCTGAGCTCAGGCTTCGTCTCCAGGCATGGGTGCCAACGCTGCGAATGACACAGGCGAGGCGGTCTTCTGGGGCACACTGAGGAGCTAGCGACGCCGGGGTTGGTCTGATTTCCGCAAGTTTTCGGGCTAGCGAAAAGACGGCTTCTACGTGTTGGGTTGTGGCAAGAGCATGGGCGCCCTGGGCAAAGCCCTCCTGCCTGAGGTCGGTCGGAAAGAGGGAAGCCAACGAATGGTCTGCCGGGAGAGAGAAGAGATCTTGCAACGTCTGTTGCAGCTCTGCCTGTGTGAGAAGACGCAAGTTACTTTTTTCAAGATCACTCAAGGGAATGTTTCTGGTGGTATCTCCTTGGTCGTCTGGAGTGCACGTTGCCTGTGGTGGGGCGAGTGCTTGGGCATGGATCAGCCGGGCCAACCCAACAGCACAGCCGTCTTGGCAAAGACTCGGGTTGGAGGGGGGCATGTTTTCGGAAATTCGCGATGCGAGTTCGGTAAGAGTCAGATCGAGAATCTCTTCCCCAAAAGAGGGAACGGTTCCGCTGCCTCCTCCTTCCGCTCCATGGCATCCTTGGCAGAGGGTGGAATACGTTTGGCGGGCTTCCTCCCGGCTTCCATCTCCAGAGCTGAACACAGCGAACACGGTTTGAGAAGGTCCGGGCCCGACCAGCATTGTTGTTGGAGAAGAAAAGCGGTCCGTGAGAAACAGTGCGCCACTCCCTTCAAAGTGTGAGAACTCCTCGCCCGGCTGAGCTTCCCTGGCTTCAAGCCAAACAACCTGGGCGGAATGAAAGAGCTGCCCGGAGTGGTCTGTGGTGTCGAGGGGGGAGGCGAGCACTCGAGCTGCGGCTGCGGAAATTTGTGTGCCCCGATCGGCCGGAAGCGGTCTCTCGGGCGCACTTCGTTCTCCCTGAAGGTCGAAATGGCTGTGGGTTGTTGAGGGACTCCAAGCTAAGTCATC
>JANQPW010000428.1 GCA_028285285.1 Silvanigrellales bacterium | reverse complement strand
CTGACAAAGCTGAGGTGGCACAGGCTCTCTTTGCTCTCTTGGGAATTCCCGTTGAAACTCGGCTGTCGGAAGATGCCACCGATGCACTGGGTTTGGCTTTTGCGTGCGCCGTAGATCTCCGTTTTGGCGTTTTGGAAAGAGCGCAAGACGGGGTGGAGGGGAAAGACCAGAGCGCAACAACAGGGCGCTGATGGTGCATCTTGTTTAGCTGGGGGGAGCTGAGCGAGGTGTGCAGGCGGCTTCCCAAATAGACGCAGTGTGGAGACCCACACTGTCAATGAGAGGGAGGGGGCTTTCCACCCCTTCCATGAGCTCTGGAATCTCGGTGCACCCCAAGATCACGGCCTCAACGCCGAGCCGTTGGTATTCTCCAAGCAACGCGACATAGGTTTTTTTCCAGGGGGCTGTGAACCGGCCGTGGGCGAGGTCTTCGAAAATGGAACGGTTGACCGTTGCGGCCATTTCTGGTGGAGGGAGTTCCAGTTGAACTCCACGAGCTTCGAGAGCCTGGCTGTAGCGTCCTGGCTTCATCACGTAACGGGTGCCAAAGAGACCCACCCTGCGAAACCCCACTGAGCGGATGTGTTTGGCAAGGGCGTCGTGGACAGACACGAAGTGGGGAAGGTCGGGCGCATGCCCAAGGGGATCTCTGAAATAGTTGTGAACCGTGTTGGAGGCAATGGCCCAAACTTGGGCTCCCGCTTCGAGCAAGGTGTCGCGTTCCCTTGCAAAGAGAGTGCCGAGGGCGTGAAGGTTCCCCTGTTTCTGGAGGGAGACAACTCGAGAAAAGTCAACACTCCGCAGAGTGAGATCAGCCGAGCAAAAGTCTCCTCCGCGTGCGGCGAGTTGGTTGAGCCTCTGGTAGTAAATGAGCGAAGAGTGCCATGTCACCCCACCCAAAATGCCGATGGTTTTTGTTTGCGTCTGTCTGGCCATACATGTCCTCACTGTGGGTTTCCAGGCACCCTATCACTGTCAAAGCCCATATGCCTGACCTTGGCCCAATACTTGCTTGTTTACCGGTATGGATTTCACATGCGGGTGGCAAATGGCAAGGAAGTATTTGAAATACGGAGTTTTACTCTTCATGCTCCTTCAAAGCCAATGGGGTTGGGCAGCGCTCACAGAGAGCACTCCTCAAAGAAATGTCGATGCTTTGGCAGAAAAGCCATCGGAGCTTTCTTCCCAGAAGGAACCGATTGAAGTCGCTCAGCCGAACCCAATAGCGCACGTTTGGGGTGTGGGTATTGGCCTGGGACTGTCCATTGGTGGCTCCATCACCTGGAAATTCGCGACGAAGTGGACGGGCAGATTCAGCGTTGTCGACGAGGGCTGGTTCAGAAGAAACACCTATGCGGGCGGGGCTGATAAACTGGGCCACATGTACACAGACTTTGTGTTGGGCCGCGGCCTCTTTCACCTCTACCGAGCCTACAACTATTCACGGAAAGACAGTGTTTTCTATTCCTTTGTGTCCGGTTCCGTAGCAAGAACGATCATGGAACTTGCTGACGGGTTCACCACATATCAGTTCTCGGCTGGAGACCTGCTTTTTAACCTGCTGGGCTCCTCTTCAAATGCCTTGCTTTTGCTCGACCCCAAGATCGAAGAGACGTTTTACATGAGCTGGAGCTATTGGCCGAGTGATGAAGTGCGTGCAGGTCATCACGATGCCGCTGACTTTTCGACCGACTACTCTGGAATGGTGTTTGGCTTCAACGCTGATGTCTATGGCCTGAGGCGGCTGGCCGGACAGAGTTCTTCACATTGGAGTGACTACACTTATCTGGGGTTGAACTACTTCACCCGGAACTTTCGCCAGCCCGATAAGGAAAATCGAGAGAGGATCGTGGGAGCATCTGTGGGTCTTGCCGCACATCGCTTTTTCAGAAAGGACTCCATCGTTGGGAGCACTTTGAGATATGTCAAAATTCCCCTCACCTACACCGGTGTTCAGTACAGCTTAGACCGGGAAAAGGTGGATGTTTTGTTAGGGATAAACCTACTCAATTGATCCCTTCGCTCCGAAGGATAGGTTTTTGAGGTTGTCGTTGTGTTTCGTGTTTTGACCGTTTTGTTTTCTGTGTTGTTGGGTCAAAGAGCGGTGGGGAACGACTCATTTCCAGAGGTGAACGATGTTGTGGGAGATGTTCCCAGTCTTTCCTCGAAGAAGGGGTTTTGGGTTAACCCCTACACAAATGATGTTTTTGGATGGACTGATAAAATAAACACGCACTCTGCGTCTGTGGGGTATGTGGGTGTGTTTCGATCTCTTTCTTTTCAGACTTCTGCCCACTGGCGTTTGGTCACACCGATCTACAAAGTGAACAGAACGGCAAAACCCCTCCAAGCCCCGATTGGAAAATATGCTGATTGGGCTGAGTTGAAGCCGTCGGTTCTAAAAAAGCACGAGAGTTTTGTCTTTCAGGGGCATTTGTCGCTGTCTCACATAGGAGACAAGGGGGGAAAGGAGATTCAAAACACGTCCCATGCCATTTGGGGCGTGGATCGAAGACTCTCTTGGGATGAACAAGAAGAGGCCGTGTTTGTTGGTTACGGTGGAAGTGGAGGCTGGGAAGAAGACTTCGATGCTGTTGGAGTTCAGTTCAACACCCGAATTTCAGCGGGCTATAGTCACAGCTTTTTGTCAGAAGAGCTCTATACAAGGGGGCGCATTCGATTGGCTTCCCTGCATGAAGACGGAGTTGTCGAGTTGGCCTCCAGCCTGAAACTGAGTCACGTTTTGAGCAGTCAGCTAGGAGCTGTAAAGCCCTTCCGTGTGAATGGTGCACTGAAGCTGCACCTTTGGGGATGGTGGCGCCCTTCGCTCAGTTTGAGCACCCCTTTCCTAGAGGGTGATTCCTCGGCCCAATTGCACGGAAGTCCCTTTGATGTGTTCATTGAGCTTTGAGAGAACTGGCCCCCTCAATTGGTCGCATCACCCAGCCAGAAGAGCTCTTTTTTTGAGCAATCTTGAGTTGTGAAACCAAGCATACATGTGGAGCAGGTGCTTCAGGTTGACCGCTTTCTTCGTTGTGCACCAGGTCCGGCGGCTCATCCTTTTCAGGTTGTCTCGGATCATGGCACAGGTGTGGTTGAGGCTAAACAAAGGGTCAAAGGCCCTGGCTTTGAGCTCTCCTTGGCCCACAACACAGTCCCGGTCTCCCTTGGTGGGAAGGTGTGTGGCCCCGGGGAAGTGTTGGGCCAAGGGCTTGGGGTAGTGTCGGCTCTTGTCGGAGCGAAAGGTGACGCTTTCTGAACAGCACTCCGAAAGCGTTGTGAAAAGCTTCTTCAGAACTTTCCGGCGTTCACAGCGGCGCAAGCCATACTTCTTTCTCGAAAGCTGGGCCAAAGGCCCCTTGGCGGCAATTTGCCCCACTTCCA
>JANQPW010000408.1 GCA_028285285.1 Silvanigrellales bacterium | reverse complement strand
ATCCGCCGCATACTGGGCATCTCGTCGCTTCATGAGAAGGTGACCAGCGTCGTCCAATCTCACAAAACTCTTGGGGTGTTTCGCAGCCGTGAAGATCTCCGAGGCATGATCAATGGAAACCGTATCATCTGTGGGGGAGTGCATCACCAAGAGCGCTTTCTTGAGTTTTGACACTTCCGCCAACACGTCTGTGGTGTTGATGTCATCAATGAACTGTTTCTGAATGCGAAAGCTCCGGCCAGCCAGCAGAACCTTCGCTTCTCCTTCTCTTTTGATGGTTTCCAACTCTTCCTGAAAGTGATGCACGATGTGCTTCACGCTGCTTGGAGCACCTAAGGTTGCAATGGCCTTCACGTCTTGCATTTCAGGTCTCGATGCGGCCTTGAGCACCGCAGCCCCGCCCAAACTGTGCCCCACAAGCAGCTGAGGTGCCATGTGCTTCTGCCGCAACTGTTCGCTGGCCCTCACCAGATCCTCCACATTGGAAGAGAAGTTTGTGTTGGCAAAGTCACCCTCACTGTTGCCCAAACCCGTGAAGTCAAACCTCAAGACAGCGACACCCTGATCGGCCAAGCCCCGTGCAATGACGTTGGCCGCAACGATGTCTTTTGAACAGGTGAAACAATGCGCAAAAAGTGCGAAGACCTTTGGCTCTGAAGAAGGAAAAACGAGGCGACCCGAAAGCATCTGACCCCGAGCATTTGGAAAATCAAACTTCACAACGAACTCCTCGAATGAACTCAGTTCCTATGGAATTAGCGGTAAGCGGGGTTCACAAAATCAAAGCGGCACCCCGCATCCCATTGCGAACGCTGATTTCCGTGGGCGGGAATGCCACCATGGTCTTTCAGGAGTCGAGCGAGATGCATCAGGTTCCAGGTCATGAAGGTCGTGTTGCGATTGGTGAAGTCGTTCTCAGGCCCCCCGGAGCCCTCATCGAGGTAGGAAGGGCCCGGGCCAGCCTCACCCAACCAACCGGCATCGGCCTGCGGAGGAATCACGTAACCTAAGTGCTGCAATGAATAGAGGATGTTCATTGCACAGTGTTTAGCCCCATCTTCATTTCCTGTGACCAAGCAACCCCCCACCTTGCCGTAGTCGGCATACTGACCCGCTTTGTTCAGCAAGTGTGAATTGGCATAGAGCCTCTCAATGAGCTGCGTGCAAACAGACGACTTCTCTCCCAGCCAGATCGGCGTGCCAACGATCACAATGTCGGAGTTTTTCACTCTTTCATAGATCTGTGGCCAATCGTCTTTTTCCCAGCCATGCTCTGTCATGTCACCCCACACACCAAAAGCAATGCTGTGATCCACCAGCCGCACTTCGTCGGTTTTCACCCGATTCGCTTGCAAGATCTCCTTGCTGATGGTCCACAGGCCTTCGGTGTGGGATTTCTCTGGCGACTTCTTCAGAGTCGTGTTCAGAAAAATAGCTCTGAGGTCTGAGAAGTCCCATTTGCTGGATGTGCACATTTTTTTCTGCTGTTCATTGAGGGCCATGAGTTCCGTCCTTTTCTTGCCACAGCGCAAACTGCAGTTCTTTCTAGTTCTTTTTTTCAGTGCAGCAGAATAGCATGACCGTCACACCTTTTTCACTTGCCCCATGGGCTTTTCTGGTGTTTCACGGGTGCTCTTGGAACCATTTGGAGACTCGTCATGAACAAGAACGTATGCGTTGGCATTTCAGCATTTGCACTGCTTTTGGGTGCATGTGGCACACAAAGCGGTGGAGAAACTCAAAACAGCGGAACAGCCGCAACTGGCTTCGCCAGCGGAACCACCTTCAAATACACCTATGAGAAAGATTGCGACAGCGGGTATTGCGATCCCAACCACTGTGCTGTGCGCATCAGCGAACCCACCGAATCTGAGGTCGAAATCAGCGGTGGGTTCATCTACAACATGAGCCAGGGCCCACAGAGTGGCCAATTCGCTGCCTGCGAAGGGTTCAGCCCCTCTCAAAGCGAAACCTATGTTTTGAAATCCACTTCGGGTTCAAAAAGCTGCGTTCGTGTGTCAACCAGCCAGGCTGTAAACATGGCTTACTGTTCTTCTCCTTTCTGAGGAACCCCTTTGAAACAGAAGACCGCTGCAGATCTCTTACAGAAGATCCGAAATTGCCGGGCCTGCGCCGGCCAGCTTCCCTTTGAGCCCCGCCCGGTCCTTCGCTTTTCTTCCCATTCAAAAATCATGATCGTGGGTCAAGCTCCCGGCACGCGGGTGCACGAGTCTGGCATTCCCTGGAACGATCCCAGTGGTGAACGCCTCAGAGAGTGGCTGGCTCTCACTCCCGAAGAGTTTTACAATCCAGAGATCTTTGCCATTGTGCCCATGGGTTTTTGCTACCCCGGCCGAGGGAAAAGTGGAGACCTCCCACCGCGACCCGAGTGCGCCAAGC
>JANQPW010000404.1 GCA_028285285.1 Silvanigrellales bacterium | reverse complement strand
CCATGTCGAAATTTTCACAAGGTGCATCACTTTTGGCAAGCTCTCTCAGTGGTTTGGGCCTCATTTGGGGAGTGTTCTTGGTTTCCGAGAGCGCGTTGGCCCAAAAGAAGACGGGCCGCTTGGACAGTGCGAATGCTGTTCAAACCCTGGATCGCATGCGGCCGGCTCGCTCGACGACCACGAGTGGGGTTGCTCCCGATGCCGGTCTTTCTCCGCTGTATTCTCGTTTCCAGCAGTTTCTGCCACCCTATGTTCCCAACGGCATGTTTGGCTATGTCGACCCACCTTCTGAAGCTTGTCCGGTACTTCTTCAGATCATGGATGATCTCGCTCCAGGACAGGTGCTCAAGCGGGCCACGGGGGCTTCGGCATCCGAGCTTTCTTTGGGTGAGGCCCGGCTCGATTGGTTGGTTGCCCGATTTGAAGTGGCTGAGCAAAGCCCTTCTCGGGTGGTTTGGTCGGGCTATCTTCAACCTGACTATGAAGAGTGCGAGGCCAAAGGGTTTCTGAGCCGCCGCGGCCAGCAAAAGTTGCTCCCAGAACAAAGTCATCTGCAGATCCGCATGTCTGATGGTGTGTTTTCCCTCATCCTCAATATGGAGCCGTTGAAGGAAGGTGAGATCGTCGAGGCGGGCACCGAAGATGGTCAGCCCTACTGGGCGTGGAGAGGTTCTTGGTAGGGGCGGGTCTTGGCCCTCGAGTCTCCCCGTAGCGACACCCAACGCCGGCAGCTCTAAAGTTCCTCGACGAGCGTTACGTGTTGGCCATTTTCCAAAGTGGCTCTCACCGCGTAACGGCTTTCAGTTGAAACGGCAAAGTCCAAACAGTGCCTGGCCTCCTTCGTGAGGCGAAGGGGTGTGTTGCGGGTCATTTGATGAGACGACACTCGTCGGGCCTGACCAGAAGCGTCTTCAACAAACACCTCATAGCGCACCACACAGGCCCGAGGCGACTCACCGGCATTTTCCCGGCACAGGTTTTGTGAGTTGACCTTGTCTCCCAGTACCAAGTCGAAGCTCCAGCTCAGTTGTTTCCACGTTTCACCCGGTTTTTGTTCGGCATGAGGGTTGGAGAGCTCCAGTTTTCCCTGCAGTTGAACGTCTTTGGCAATGGACAGTCCACCCATGTGTGACAAAGGGTCTGGAAGGGAGCCGATCGCCTCATCGAGAGAAAGCCCGAGCTCTTTGGGTTGTGGTTGGTTGTGGTGGCAATTCACAGAGAGAAAGTTCTTTCCAAGGGAGGCATTCGCTGGAGCGTGAGAGAGTCCTGGAGAGGGCTCGGTTTTTGTGTCTTGCAGCGCAAGAGACTGCTGGGTAAGGGAGGCAAAGGGAAGGTTGGGGTCGTAGTTGCAGGTGCGAAATCCAAATTGACAAGTGCGCCCGCGGGGGCCGTCTCCGAAAGAGCCGGCCGACAGGCGCACAATGTGCAGGTGGGCGCCCAAACCACAACCCGATTGGGG
>JANQPW010000392.1 GCA_028285285.1 Silvanigrellales bacterium | reverse complement strand
GACTGCCGCTTCACATCACCACGGGCAAAGATGCTGGCCACAAAGTGGAGGGCATCTGTGGCGCAGATGTCGCAGTAGCCATAGTTTTTGATCAGGCGGTTTTTCACCACATCGATCTTCGCCTGGGTGTCTTTGTCGACCACGTTGCTCACGAGGCTGGTGAGTTTAATGGTGTCTTTTTGGTCTTCAAAAAGCTTCACCTCCAAAGCCTTGTGCAAACGCTCGTTGGTTTTGTAGTCGAAGCTCTTGCCTTCCAAAGCTAAGGCACCGATGTAGTTCATGATCTCTTTTCGGAAGTCGTCTTTGCGACTCTCGGGAATGTCTATTTTTTCCTCGATGCTGCGCATGAGTCTCTCATCAGGTTCTTCGGCAACCCCCGTGTACTTGTTGCGCACCTTTTCCTTCTGGGTGTAAGCCTTCACGTTGTCGATGTAGTTGCCACACAGCTTAGCGATGGCCTCTTCATCGGCGCTGATGGCACGCTGCACTTCATTTTTGACAATGTCTTCAAACTCGTTCTTCACAACTGACAGCAGCTCGCGATAGCGTTTCTTTGTTTCCTCATCGCGGATCAAGCTGTGGTTTTTCAAACCGCTCTCCAGCTCGTTCAAAACGATGAAGGGGTTCACACAACCGCGCCCTTTGTCGTCTACCAGAGAGTTGGAGATCTTATCTTGAATGTAACGGGGAGAAATTCCCTCAAGACCCTCTCTCAAGGCATCTTTGCGCAGCTCTTTGATGTTGTCTTCTGTGTAGCCGGGAAGGGTCTTGCCATCATAGAGCTTGAGTTTTTGCATGATGGTGAGATTGGCTTTCTTGGGCTCCTCCAGTCGGGTGAGAATAGCCCACATGGAAGCTGTTTCCAGGGTGTGAGGGGCAATGTGAATGTGAGGAACCGTTTCGGCGTTGAAGTCTTTCTTATAAATGCGGACTTCTTCTTTGAGTTTTGTGATGTAAGGCACGTCGATCTTCACCGTGCGGTCGCGCAAAGCCTCCATGAACTCGTTGTTTTGCAGCTTGCGGTATTCTGGCTCATTGGTGTGACCAAGGATCACTTCATCAATGTCGGTTTGGGCAAATTTCTTCGGTTTGATGCGGTGTTCTTGTGAAGCACCCAGAAGGTCATAGAGAAAGGCCACATCAAGCTTCAACATTTCCACAAACTCAATGATACCGCGGTTGGCAATGTTGAATTCACCATCGAAATTGAAGGCTCGTGGATCACTGTCTGAACCATACTCAGCAATTTTCCGGTAGTTCAGGTCACCCGTGAGCTCCGTAGAGTCCTGGTTTTTTTCGTCTTTGGGTTGGAAGGTGCCAATACCCACACGGTCTTGTTCCGAAAGCAACAAGCGGTGCACCCGCACGTGGTTCTTCATCATCAGTTCCCAGTCGCCCTTGTAGTGGGAGAGCAGTTCCTTGTACACGTAGCGGCAGGCAGGCCCAGGCTCGCCCTTCACAGAAATTTTTTCATCAAAGCCCCTGCCCTTGTTGATCAGGCTCATGACCTTGCCGCGCACGGAGTCGGGCACCAAGCGCAGCGGCTCTTCATGCATGGGGGAAGCCATGGTGTCGTCCATTTTGAGCACATCAGAAAGATTGATCCACTCGTAAGTGTACAGAGCACCCTCCGGCTGGCGGGAATACCATTCCACTCCTTTTTTGAGCACACGGGCAATGGTTGACTTCGCGCTGCCCACAGGGCCATGCAACAAAAGAACCCGTTTCTCTGTGCCGTAACGAAGACTTGCCGCCTTAAAGAAGCTCACAAGCTTGGCGAGGTGAACATCAAGCCCAAACACGGCGTCTTTGCCTTGATCAAAGGGATCGTCGAAAAACTTGTAGTGCGTGATGGTTTTACGATGCTCGACATAGTCGTAGGTTCCGAAGTGGATGATCATGTCATACACGCGCTGGAAAGCGTCTCGGGCTACTTTGGGGTTGTCTTGCACAATGGCAAGGTAGTCTTGGAAGCTCCCCGACCAATGGAGTTTTTCATAGGTTTGGGGGCTGTAATTCTCTTTCACCAAGTCCATGATCTGATCTGAGTGCTGCATTGTTCCTCCAGGGCCTTGCCAGACAAGACCGTGAGACGTGTGAGGGGGAATCGACAGAGACAGAATAACTGACAGAGATGATTAGGGTCAATCCGACCCTGTTGATTTGTCACCCAGCGGAAGGAAACAGGCAAATTGGACAAAAAAAAACAGACCTTGAGAAGGTCTGTTTCTTCATCTTCTTAACCCTATCTTTGACGCGATTTTATTGCGCGATATCAAGCAGGGTGTTGAGCGAATTGCCATTCATCACTCGAACATGGAGCAAACCCTTTCCAGTGAAGGCAGTTGGCATGACATAGTCTTCATCAAAGTTCTGGCTGTCGCGGTTGTCACACCGTTCGTCGTCTACAAAGTCCATGATGGGCTGAGCCACCACAACGTCTCCCTGAGTGAGGCTGATGCGCACATCGGTGATCACGGCACAACCCACGAGGGTGAGCGGATAAGTTCCCTTCACGTTAAGAAGTTGCTTGGTGCTGCCTTCTTCCCATCGCAAACTCGCGCTGGTGACAGGTGCATAAATATAGTCATCTGGCGACTCGGTACGGCGCACTCCCACATTCACATTGGCTCGTGCTGCAGGCGCATGACTCACAACAGCTTCGTAATCTCCAGCTTCAAGAAGGCCGAGTGAGACCGGCTTGATGAAGGGGGTCACAACTTGAGCGCAGATCTCGCCTTGGTAGCGCAGGGCACTGGCTTCCACTTCAATGCGGCCATCAGCAGTGTTGGCACGGGCTCTCACGTTGTCAACGCGATAACAGCTGTTGGGGAACTCGCCATAAAGAACAACTTCCACATTGTCGTTGTCATCAAACCCTTCGGGCACAAAGATTCGCTCAATGGGAGCAGGAACCTGAATGGGACGAGCCAAGGCTGGAAGGGCAATAAGTGCCGAACTGACAGCAACGGCTACAGAGCCCAAAAGTACTTGTGTTTTCATGTCTTTTCTCCTTCAATTCGACTTGTAACAACTCTGTGTGGTCGTTTTAACCCCAAGGGCGACGGTGGTAAAGCCCTTTCTCTACTTAAAAGTTGCGTAGTGAATGCGTAGGAAATATACGTATATTGAGCCGCGTTGAGCCCTGTGGCAAGAGCCCTGGGTGGTGACCATAGCCAGAAAGGTTGCCATGGGATCGACACGACCTGAAACGAATAGCAAAGTGAGCAAGCATGAGCCCCCAAACCCCTGATCTTTCACAATTTCCCCACCTGCCGCCAGAAAAGGTGCTGCCGGTCGACGAGGCCTTTTGTTTGCTCTCC
>JANQPW010000385.1 GCA_028285285.1 Silvanigrellales bacterium | reverse complement strand
CTCACGCAGCACTTGAAATCTTTTTGTCGTCATTCAGCCCTCCACACCGCTGTTACCCGGGCTTGGCAACAGGCACTCCTTCACATTTTAGTTCATTGAGTGCGCAAAATCGAACGCGGACTCCGCAATCCCCATGGGCTGGCCTCAGGAAGCAATGCTGACAACGTTTTGTCCAGGATTGAAAAATTGACGGTCTGCCATGTAAACACTCACCCGCGTGCCACCCTGTTCATTGGGGCTCACCAAAGCCGATCCACCCAACTTGCTGGCAATGCCACAAATGGCCGACAACCCCACACCTCGGCCGCTGGTTTCGGTCACAGTTTCTGCCGTTGAGAACCCATCTTCCGTGAGCAAACGCGTGATTTCCATGGGGCTTCTGAGTGTTGTGGGATCAATATTTGCTTTTGCGGCTATTCGTTCAATGTCAATGCCCGCACCAGTGTCGTCAATATTCAGCTGTATCCAAGGGCCAACGCGAAGAGCACTGATGGCAAAAGTTGCGGGCCGAGCGGGGATCCCTTTCGACAGAGGAAGGATGTAGCCATGATCGCAGCCGTTTGTGAGAGCGTGCATGAGAATCGCTTTCAGGTCAGGCACGAGTTCTGAACTCCAACTCAAAACCTCGTCTTTCACCGTGATGCCTCGGAAGGGAATGTGGGCTGCGTGAAGCTGAGAATAAACCGCTTCTTGCAGTTCTCCCACCAAATCAAACAGGCTCACCTCTTGAGGTTCCGAAGAACCGGAACCACCAATACCCAACACATCTTGCGCAATGGAGCGGTAGGAATGGAAGACGGCACTCAGCGCTTCAAAACTTGTCGCGAATTCCTGACCCACACCAGATCCAGATTGACCGCCCATTTCCTTAACGAGAGACTCCACATCGTGCGCTTTTTCCGCAAGCAGCTTAAGACCCCGAGTTCTTGCCTCACCCTTAATGGTGTGAAGATCGCGGAAGGCTATCTTCTCATCGAACTTAGTGCGGATCATGTTCCCAACAGAGTCAACACGATCTTGAAAGCCTTGAAGCATTCCCGCAATTTTTCCTCGATCATGTTTCGACAGCTCTTGGATAACCTTCGCCATCCGTTCCGAACGTTCCTTCTCACGTTCAGCTGCCAATTCAAGCGCACGCTGTTCAGTGAGGTCTTGAATGGCCAGCAACACTTGGCCTACCTCGTCATCACTGTTCAAAATGGGGGTCCACTGCATTCCCAAAATCAGCTCTTTTTCGCCGTGAGAAACCACACATTCACGTGGCAGCAAGTCCACGTTCATATCCCAGTTAAACGAACTATCGCCCAATGACACACCCAAAGCCTCTGTGGCACTGTTGCGAGCATCGTCGCTCACCTGCCAGTTCTTCAACAGAGCATCAAAGACCGGTTGGCCACCGATGTCTGATGGAGCCTTGTCAAACAGCTTGCAAAGGTAGGGAGAAAACTCGTCGCTGATGAGAAAGTCTTCGCCAAAAGTGACAATGCCCTGTTCTAGGTTGTCCAAAATGACCTTGATTTTCTTGTTTGACTCTTCCACCTTGTCGAGAGCGACCTTCAAGTGACGTGTCTTCTCAGCAACCAAGTCTTGGAGGTTGGTCAAAAAGTCGATGTTTTCCCAAAGTGTCTCAATGTGTTTTGCAAAGAGCTTCACAAAGAGCTGTGTGCTGCTTCCTTCTTCGAGCCACTGATCGCACTCCTCAACAGTTCCTTTAAAAATGAGCGATGCAACGCCGCTCAGTCTTGAGTGTTTCGACAGTTTGTGCTGCACAATGATGGTGCGTTCCGACCCGTCTTCACTGTCTTCAGAGTGTTGCCGAACCAACTCATCTCCGGCGGTTCCCAACCACTCTCCGGTGATGCCCTTCAAATCAAATGGCAGCTTTGGTCCATCTGCTGTTTCTGCCAAAGTCTCGAGAGAGGAGCCCGCTTCATCACATGTCCAAACAGTTCCAAATTGAAACTTCAGGGTGGGGAGCATGGCCTCCAGAGCCATCTTGAAGAGGTTCTTTTCTTCCCGTACCGATGCGGCTTCCAAGCAAAATGCATTGAAGGCTTCCATTCGGTTGCACTGTTTCTCCAACTCTTGTGAAGCCTTGCGCAAGCTCTCCTCACTGGCCTTCAGTTTCTTGTTCTTAACCCGCAAAGACTTTGACATCTCCCTCGACTCATTGAGAGCCATCGTCTGAGACTGCATCTGAATGAGCAAGTCAGAGACCTGATCGTGAATGGCAAAGTCTTTCATGTCGAGGCCAAAAGCCCCCAACTCCTCAACAGTATTCACCTTTGGAGAACCCACAAACACAAGCTGATCATCATCTTGGCGAAGGAACTGCCCCTTCAGGCTCAGCCCGCTCTTGTTGTGGGTCATGATGAACATGCTGCCCAATTTTGAGCAAATGCTGTCAAAGTCGTTCATATCTCCCGGATTCGAAATGGAAAACTCACCAAAGAAGCCCGACTTGCCTTTTTCCTTTGCAATCTTCGCAAGGGTCTTGCCCTTGGAACTGATTTTTCCATCCTTCGAAAAGGCAACGTGAAAAGGAAAAACTTGCTCAAAATTTTCTGAAGAGAGTGCACTGATAGTCATGATTCTCACCGCTCCAAAAACAGACTGGGGCTCCCGACTCAATGTGAGCCCAACCAGCCCACTATCGTCAGGGACGTCGAAAAATTAACGGCGAAAGAAATGAAGACGTTCCAATTTTCGGCAGATCGGCAAATATTGACAATTTCCCGGAAGGAAAGAGACTCGCAAGGAGGGCGTAAATCCCTCTACTTACGAGTACTTCACATGATAGACTTCATGCCAAGGATTTTCTGACCGTGTTTCCACGTGTTTTGCCTGAACTTCAGTGTTGAAGAGTTTTCCAACACCTTTCAGCAACCCCAGCACCATCGGGGCAAGGCCGGCCCGATTGCTCTTGTAATGGAGGGTTAACTCTCCATCTTTATCGTCTGTCACTTCAAAGGAGGGAGGCTGCAGCTCTGGCATATTGGCTTTAATTCGGCTGTGCATGTCATCGAGATTAGCCAAGAAGTCTCGCACATTGTTTCCGGTCATCTTCATGATCGGACCGTAACCCTCTTGGCCCGTAAACGTTACCCAAAATTCACCGAATGTTTCCAACACCGCGGCGGGCTCCATTTTCAGCTCTTCTGAAATGACTTTCACAAGCGCATATGTTTCGTCATCTGGGTACTGCTCCATGGAAATGAAAGACTCGTCTGTACCAGCCTTTTCAGCAATTTTCTCCCAGGTTTCTTCACCAAAGTTTGCCGTAATGAAGTCACAGACAGCTTTGTTCACCAAACCGTACATCGAAAATACCTCCAATAAACACGATTCAAACCCAACGAGCCCAGCTCGACGGAAAAAAATTTAGGAATTCTTTCCCTGGAATACTAGCACACCAAAATTTCAAATTGGAAGACAAGCCGAGAAAAATACGGACGGAAGCTGGTCTGGTTGCTCAAACAGCCAAACGGCAATCAGGCTGCGCCTCGAGAAAGAATCTTATCAATGGCCATTGTGACCTTTTCAGGTTTAAAAGGTTTGACGATCCACAACACCACTCCATTTTGCTTGCCTTCGGCCTTCAACTCTGGAGAAGACTCTGTGGTCAAAACAAAGATGGGAGTGGAAGCATATGCATCCAGCTTTTTCAGCTCCTTGCACATGGTCAAACCATCCATCTCCGGCATGTTCAGATCGGTGATCACCAGATCCACATCAGGATTGCTCTTGGCCGACTCCAATCCTGTGTTGCCATTGTCACCTTCAACAACCTGATGGCCAGCACCTTCCAACGTTTCTTTAAGGTCTAAACGAATCACTTCGCTATCATCAACAATCAAAATCTTTGCCACTTTTCACTTCTCCCTTTTCGTGTCAAACCTTGGAACAACAAATCGAAATCGCGTGCCCTGGCCGGGCCTTGAACTCACCTCTATACTGCCACCTAGCTCTTCAATTGACTGCCGCACGGCCGCGAGTCCAACACCGCGACCACTGGTCGTTGTGATGGCGTCCTTTGTCGAGACCCCATCTTGAAAGATCACCTGCCAAATGCTCTTCTCATCTCCACTGTCGTAGGGAATTCCCTCCGTATCTGCTTTCTTCTTGAGCGACACCGTGTTGAGTCCGGCACCGTCGTCAGCAACGATTCCCTCAACGAAATCTTCTTCGAAAAGCTGAAGGCCCACATTAAGACAAGCTTGCGGATTTTTCCCCAACTCCTTCCGCCGCTCAGGCAACTCCAAGCCATGGTCAATTGCATTGGTGACCACGTGCTGCAGAGTTTCTTTGATCACATGAAGACACGAGAGGTCCAGACTCTGGTCGAAAATAGAACAATCAAGCCTCACATCTTTTCCAAGTGAATCGGCCGTGCTCTCCACCAAGCGAGACAGGTATGGTCTCAAACCAGACAGAGAAGACTGACGTGCTGAGCCTCCGGGAACTTCATCGCTGCTGCTCAAAGCCCGAAAGAGAAGCTGCCATTCCCTCCAAACCACTTTGAGTGTGCTGAGAGACTCCACAACCCCTTCCCAATTTCCAGCAATCTCTTCTCCGAGTCCAAGGCAATAGGCCTCAGTTTCATGAGCAAGGTTTTTCAGCTCTTCAAAGTTTCCGACGCGAGCAACACCTTTGATGGCGTGCAGAGCATGCACTATGGAAATGGCTTTTTTTTTGGAAGTGATCTGCTCCAAACGCTCAAAAGACTGAGAAAGATCTTCCATCACTGTCTCACGAAGTTGGGTGTCCAACTTCCGCAGCGCTGTGAAACGCGTGAGAATCTTCTGCTCTTCATCCCGGCTGCGACGGTTTTCCCGTCCCACACGCTCAATCTCGGTACGATCTTCCAACACAATCAGCAGCTCAGAAACAATCCCATTGAAAGCTATTGTTTCGTAAGAAATGCCAATCCATCGCTCAATCGTTGCCCCCTCCGACTCGACGGGAAGTTGAACCAGAGATGGCAGGGCTTCGCAGTTCAGTTCAAATTGAATCACCGAGTTGTTTGGCACCGAATACAGCATTTTCACAGCCTCTTGCTGTTGCACTGTGAGGGTTGACCAAACTCTCTTAAACAAAACATCAAAAATAGACTTCCCACTGAGGTCGTCTATTCCCAGCAGGTTCTTTGAATATTGACTGTAGGGTTCCTGGATCACAAGCTTATCGTCAACCTTGACAATGCCCAAGGGAACGGAAGAGAACACCTGAGCGAGTCGTTTCTCATTCTCTCGAGTGGCGGTCACATCACTTCCAAAAACCACATAGCCTTTAAAGGAAGAACGATTTTCCGGCTGAAACTCGTCGACTTTCCACGCAAAGATCCGATCATTTCCCTTTCGATCGCGAAGCGGAATCTCGAGCTCTCGGGCACCTCCCTCGCGCAAAGACTTCCGAAAAATCTCAGCACTCACCTCATCGAAAACCCCGAACAGGTTGCGATGGAGAGCTTCCTCAACGTCAACACCCATGAGCTCCGCAAGAAACCGGTTTCCTTTGAGAATGGTCCCCTCTTCATTGATAATGGCAAAGGCATTGGGAATGCCATCGATGAGGTTCTCAATCTTGGCTTTTGACACCTCGAGCATGGTGAGGGTTTCGTGGCTCGCCTGAATCAACTGATTTTGCATGGAAGCGGAGAGTGCCTCTGCACCACTAGAACTCATCTCGAACCTCTCATCACAGACATCTTCCCTCTCAAAGACTAAAGAAAATCCATATCGTCATCTTCTTCAGACTCGGAAGAAGGATCATACTTTTCGATCAGAGAGAGCACTGACCAATCCAGCACCTCAATGTTGGCGCGGCACACAAACTCCTGATCTTCAGCCGAGATCTTCCAATCTTTGATGAACTGGTGAGACTTCAGATCTCGAGACTTAAAAACTTCGTCAAAGGCGCGCGTGACGATCGGCAGCCCAAGGCCCATTTCAACTTGAAGCGCAGCCAGGGTGCGCTTTGCCGCTCCCGCCGTTCCATTGCAAAATTCCCGCATGTAGTCGGCCACAATGTGCGGGGAGATGTCTTGCGGTTCTTTTCGAAGACGCCTTGAGGCAAAGTTACGAACAGTTTTAGAATTGTAAAACACCTTGAAGGTGAGCCGAAGGGAACGCCCGGCCAGCAGAATCACCGCCATCCAGTGGTCAGGAACCAACACCTCCGAAGAAAGCTCTTCGGCCGTCACCCCTGAGGTTTTTCCATGTGACTCCAACTCGTGGCATGAAGTGTCTTTCAAGAGCTTGAGCAAGGACTCCGTTCCCCCTTGAGAAGGGGCATTCGACAATGCTTCAGCTTCCACGAAGGCACTCCTTTGCGGCGGAATCGGTCCAACGGCACTTCATTTATGAGATGCTTGTAAAGAATCTTACATGTTGTGGGATGATTGCAACGCACAAAAAGTGCAAGTGAATTTATTTTGACACATCGCTCACAGGAGAAGTTGAAGCCGCGTGCAAAGAACCAAAACTCATGAGTGTGAGGAGTGCGGGAATGACAAGCAATGTGGACAAAGTGGAGATCAAAAGCCCCCCTGAGACCGCGATACCCAAGGGTTGGATCACGTTGGCACCCGCTCCCAAGGCCAAGGCAATGGGCAGCATTCCAAGCACAGTGGTGAGAGTTGTCATGAAAATGGGGCGGAAGCGCTGGCGACAGGCTTCAACCAGAGCCTCAGCATGCCCCTTTTTTTGACGGCGCAGAGTTGAGTAAACATCGATGAGCAAGATGCTGTTGTTCACCGTGAGTCCAGAGAGCAGAACTGTTCCCAAAAGGCTATTGAGAGAAAGCGTGGATTGGAAAGCATAGAGAAACACAAGAACCCCGGTGAGACCCAGCGGAATAGCAATGGAAATCACCAAAGGTTTTGTGATGGAATCAAACTGAATTGCCAATACAAAAAGCACCAGAACCACACTGATCAACAGCGCCTGCAACAAGGTCGATTGAGACCGGGTGATTTCCGCCCGACCATCAAGAAACTGATAGCCACCCTCCTGCGGGCTTCCCAGTTTGCCCTTCACCAGTGCTTTCGCCTTTTGCTCAGCCTGCCTCCTCTGAGCTTCGGTGCCTCCCAAGCCAAGGCTCCCGTAGAGAAAGTGGGCCTTTTCACCGTTGACAGCCAAGCGCTCCAAGTCACTCTTTGCCTCACTCCACGAGAAAAAATGATCAAGCTCCACGGGCCCAAGCCGGGTGCTCACAACAGACTGAGAAAACTCTGAGATCGACCTCAATGGAGACCGATCGGATCGCGCCTGAATGTCTATGGTCTCTCCCCCAATCTCTGCTTGCCCCACCCTGAGCTCCCCTGTGAGAAGTCGCCCCAGGGTCGTGATTTCACTCACCCCAAGCCCGGGAAATCCGGAGAGAGCCGCAAAGCGTGGAGAGAGATGGTGGCTGTTCACCTGCTCGAGAGCCGGAACAGGTTCAACTGTCTTGTAAATTTTTTCATCGCGAAGGGCCTTGAGCACGAGCCCCATTCGCTCCAACAAAGGGGAACCTTCCTTCTCAACAAAGGCTATCTTGAGGTCATCTGTGCGAGGGAGAGGAAGATTGGCCGGATCCCAAGCGCGCACCATGAACCTCCACTCATCACTGGAAGGATATGAATCCTGCAACTCTTCAATCACTTGATTTCTTTCCGAGGCATCTTTGAGCGTGAGGGTGTAGTTCATGCTTCCTCGACCGCTCATGCGGCCAAAGAGGCTTTCG
>JANQPW010000381.1 GCA_028285285.1 Silvanigrellales bacterium | reverse complement strand
GAGTTTGGCGCTCACCCCGTGTTTCGCATCACGCGCCGGGTGGAGTGTTTTGGCAGGAAGCTGCACCTGACCGACCGAGTGCCACGCCTGCTTGCAAAGGGAGCAGCACGGTTTGATGATCGGCCGGTTCATGAGAGTTTGGTACCAGTGGATTCTTCTCAGTTGCGAGAGCTACCGGGAGGCTTTGTTTGGCACCGCACTTACGATTCGCTGGAAGCTTATTTTGCCAAATTTGGAAAATACACAAGCTTAGGTGCTGTTTCTTTGCAGGAAAAAGGTGTTCCTTTTCGAGTGCAGGACGCGGTGGCTCGGCCAATTGTGAGATTTTTTCGCCTCTATTTTGCCAAGGGCTTGTTTCGCGATGGTTTCGTGGGCTTTTTGTACGCTGCGCTGGGCGCAGCGTATGTGCTTGTGAAATACGCTAAACTGCGGGAACTGAAAAACCCATGAGAATTCTGCTGGTGAACACGAGTGCGTCTTGGGGTGGTGGAGAAAACTGGCACTTGGGCCACGCGCGAGAACTGCTGCGCCGAGGGCATGAGGTGTCGGCGGTAGCAGCCCCCGAAAGTGCTCTGGCGCAACGTTACAAAAAAGAGGGAGTCTCGCACCAGCTGGTGAAAGTCGGTAATTTTTCTTGGCTTTCTTCTCGAAAACGAAGAGTTGCTGTGGCGGCCATCCACAAGGCGAGACCAGACGCCATCTTGGTTTCCCTGCCAGCCGATGCCAAGCTCTTTCTTCCACAGGCTGCTCGTTTGGGTGTTGCAAAGCGCATCTACCGCCGTGGCATTGCTGTTCCGGTTAAAGACTCCTGGTTCAATCGCCGGCTCTTTGCGCACCCCGTCACCCATGTGATCGTCAATTCCGAAGACACGAGAAGATGCCTCCTGCAAAACAACCCTCAGCTGGTTGCTGCTGAGAAAGTGCATCTCATTTACAACGGTGTGAAAGAGGAGGTGGCTGAGAGTGCAGAAAGTGGGGGTGAAGCTTCTCTATGGGAAGGGCTTTCGGACCACTTCCAGAAAGAGGGCTTGCTGCGCATCTTTCACGCAGGTCGGCTCACGGAGCAAAAGGGTCAGCGGTACTTGCTGGAGGTCATGCATCATCTTGTGCACGTGCTGGGTGAAAAGAACGTGGGGCTCGTGATTGCGGGGGAAGGAGAGCTTGAAAAGGAGCTGAAGCAGCAGGTGAAGGTGTTGCAGCTCCAGAGCTTTGTGAAGTTTGTTGGCTTTCAGGTTCGGCTTTCTCCTTGGATGAAGGGAGCTCGCGTTTTTGCCATGCCTTCCCAGTTTGAAGGCTTTGGTTTTGCTGCTGCAGAGGCCATGCTCTGTGAACTTCCTGTGGTAGCGGCCGACACGAGTAGCCTGAAAGAAATCGTGGTCCACGGCGAGACAGGGCTGCGCATACCCTGGGGAGATGTTCCGGCTTTTGCTGAGGCCTTGCTGCAGTATCGCAACCGGGAACTGGCCAGAAAACAGGGGGAGCAGGGTCGGCGGCGTGCACAGGAGCTCTTCAGTTTTCAAGCTGCCGTGGACCGCCTCGAGGCCTTGCTCATGGGCTGACAGGCCATTTTGAGGCGTGTTTTTCAGGAGCACATCAGGAATGGAGGAAAGCTGAGTGGAACTCATCCCAGCCCGTTTGGAGCTGCTGCAGGCTTATGGCAACCATCTCACCCGCCTGATCAACAGTGCCGGAAAGGGTGGTGTTCTCTTTTTCAATGCGAACACTCCTGGGAAATACTGCTTTTCCCGTCATGAGCAAACCAAGCGTGGCTGGCAACTGGGTTTGAGTGAACCTGAGTGGCAAAGAACATGGTTGCTCATTCAGCAGGGTGAGGTTGTTGGTCATTGCGATCTCCACGGTGGACGCACACAGGCGAGTTTGCACAGAACTTCACTTGGAATGGGAATAGAGAAAGTGCACTCCGGTCAGGGTTTTGGAGGAAGACTTCTGGAGACGGCTTTGGAGTTTGCCAGGTTGCAGCAGCTGAGTTGGGTTGATCTCAACGTGTTTTCTTCAAATGCTCCGGCACTTGCTCTTTATCGGAAGTTCGGGTTTTCAGAAACAGGTCGCGTGCCCGATGCCTTTCGTGTGTTGGGCCAGTCGTTTGAAGACGTGGCCATGACCCTGCAGCTCGACGCGCAGATCTCAGGAAGGGGAGATCGGGCTCAATGACGAAGAGAGCTGTGTGTTGTTTGTGTTCTTTTTTGGTTTTCTTGTTTTTTCGTGTGAGCTTCGCCGAGGCGCCTCCACCACCAGTCAACGAGATGTTACAGGCGAAGAAGCCAATGAGCTCCCTAGTCGCTTTGTGGATCTTTCCGGCGAGCACAGAGATCTTCGCAACTGCAAGAACTCAGCGGAGAATAGGGCGAATCCACACGGCCTCAATGCCTTTTGGCGCCAGAGTCTTCAAAAAAAATGGAAGGAAATCAAAAGTGCATCTGTTGCAGAAACTCGAGTGTTTAATGTGGTGGGGCAGGAGGAGTTTGAGACCCTTTGGGACAATTGGGAACCGAGGCTTTTGCAGACAGAGTGGCGCTCTCAACAGGCGAGGGAGGTTCCAAAGGCCGGAGTCTATTCTCTTGGGACTGGTAGGGTGGCGAAATGGTATGAGTTTTTTAGCAACCGCTATCTAGAAGGGTTTCTCTTGGGAGAATGCCTGGGAGGTCCGGAGATTCATGGTGTCTATCGAATCTTTGATGAGCGCGATCCCCGCAAGGACCAATACGTTACCATCATGAACGACGTGAAGCCGGGGTCAGGCTATGTGAACAGTAAATTTGCCTTTGAGCTAGAAGGGCTCCGAGAGAGTGTGTTGGCTCTTCCTCTTTTCACAAATTGGATTTTTGATCTGGCCTGGATAGCTTTTCAAAACAGAATTGAAGCCGGGGACTTTCAGTTTTTAATCCCCTCAATTGGCCTTCTCAAGGTTCCAGTTCCGGTTCAGGGGTTTCAAATCGTTGACACAGATCTCTTTCATCAGCTAGAGGAAGAGGATCTTCAAGACAAAAGAACTCTCACGTGGTTCAAAGATCTGGTGATGAACTCGGTCAGCTCCCAATACTTTTTGGAAGAAATGCAGGATATGCCACCAGGAACCCAGCTCCACTTCTCGGAGCTTTTGAAAAGGGCTCGGGAAAAGAGCCCGGTCTTTTTGAAGTTTGTTTGCGCGGAGATCAACAAGTTGAGGAAAGGACGGTGTGCTGAGTTTCTAGCGCTCCCGCAGGGAAGGAATCCATGACGGAACTTGAAGTTGTGCAGCGGTGCGAGAATCTGGTGACCCGGGCGCAGTTGGTTTCAGACCTTGAAAAATTGGGTTTGACATCCGGAGAAACGGTTTTGGTGCATTCCAGTTTGTCAAAGCTGGGTTGGATCTGTGGCGGAGCTGTTACCGTCATCGAGTCTCTTCTCGAAGCACTTGGAGATT
>JANQPW010000372.1 GCA_028285285.1 Silvanigrellales bacterium | reverse complement strand
GGATGAGGGGGCCATCGAGGAGGGGGTCAGAAAAAGGCAGACCGAGCTCTAAAAGGGTCACTCCAGAATCGATCAAAGCCGTGACCACACGCTTGCTGGTGTCGAGGCCCTGATCACCAAGAGTCCAGTACACCCCAATGCGGTGGGGAGGCCGACCGGAAGACTGTTGTGGGCTTGGGGTGCTCATGAGTGCTCTCCAATGATGTTGAGGTCTTTGTCTCCTCGGCCGCTGATGCAGATCACCACGGTGGAACCAGGTTCTTTTTGCAGAAACTGCTGGGCACCGGCCAGGGCGTGGGCCGTTTCCAACGCACAGATGATGCCCTCGTGGGTGGCGAGCTCTCTGAGTGCACTCAAGGCCTCCTCATCAGAAATGGCGAGGGCTTCGAGTCTCCCCTCGGCATGCAGCCCAGCAAGCCAAGGCCCCACGGCCGGGTAGTCGAGACCCGCGCTAATGCTGTGGGTGCCGGCAATCTGGCGATCTTCATCTTGGAGCACCAGGGTCTCCATTCCATGCAGGGTTCCCGCTTCTCCTTTTGAGAGGCTGGCAGCCCCAGCTGCTTCACAGGCAAACAGCCGGGTTTGTGGAGATTCAACAAAGGGTGTGAAGAAACCAGCGGCGTTGCTGCCACCTCCCACACAGGCAAAAAGGGCATCGACTGTTTCTTCAGCAGAGATTTGTCGGAGTTGCTCTTGGGTTTCATCGCCAATCACTCTTTGAAACTCACGAACCATTCGAGGGTAGGGGGCAGGTCCCACTATGGAACCCAGGCAGTAGGCATGGCTTTCAGACCGCAGCACCCACTCCCTCATGGCCGCGTTTACGGCTTCCTTCAAAGTGGCTTCCCCGTCATGAACAGGAACCAGTTCGGCTCCCAGAAGCCTCATGCGCAGTGCATTCGGAGACTGACGTTCCACATCTTTGGCTCCCTGAAAAACTTTGGCCTTAAGCCCGAGGCGAGCAGCGGCAATGGCCGTGGCCACACCATGTTGGCCTGCTCCCGTTTCGGCAATGACACTGTCAAAACCCATGAACTTTGCCAGGGCGCACTGCCCCAGCGCGTTGTTGAGTTTGTGAGCTCCCCCGTGAACAAGATCTTCCCGTTTCAGAAACACGCGCCCCTTCCAGCGATGGCCGAGAGCCGTTGCTTCTGTGAGAGGTGTGGCTCGGCCAGCAAAGCTCCGGAGCTGTTGCTGCAGAGCCTCTTGTTCCGTGCTGTCGGCCAGAAATTCAAGGTAGCCCTTACGCAGTTTGGTGAGGGGAATCTCGAGCAGAGGAGGAATGAAGTGGTCGGCGTCTTCTGAAAAAACCTTTGCGTGAACCCTTGAAGAGACTTCAGTCATGTTTCTTCTCTCCTCTTTGTGGAATTTCCAGGGTGGCTTGCCGGAGTGCTCTGAGGCGAGTTTCCGAGAAACCCACTCCCGATTCATTGGCAACACCTGTGGCGGTATCAACCCCCACAACGTTCCAGCCAGCCTGCTGTGTCTCTTGCCACCGGAGGTGAACGGACTCGGCCGAAACTCCCCCAGCGATCAAAGTGGGTCGGGTGGCAAAGGCTGGTGGGCATTGGGGCACCGCTGCGGACTCTCCTGAGCCTGGTTGGGGGCCATCGAGAACCCACAAGCGTTGACCATAGGCCTGAGAAAAGTTTGAAGGAAGAGGGTTGGGAAGGGGTTGGAGTCTCCTCAGACGTTCCCACTCCGCGCGCGGCCTGGGGCTTCCTAAAATGGGCAAGGCGTAGTTCTGTTCTGTGATCAGGCGTTGACGGGCGGCATCGAGACCCTGCAGCAACTCCACACTCTCTTGAGGAGTGTGAGCATTTGTCAACACGAAGAGGTGTTGCAGTTTTTCTCGGGGAAGGGCGAGAATCTCTTGCAGCACGGCGGTGGAAACCCAACGCCGGGAGCTGGGTATGAGGTTCACGCCCACGCCATCTGCCCCCGTTTCTAGGGCCATCACGACTTCGTTGGCAGACTGAGCTCCACAGACCTTCAGCAGGGGATCGCGTCTCAGTGCAAAAGTGAAAAACTTCTCGACGTCGGTTTGGTGAGAGAGGTGCATCAGTGCCTCTCCCACAAGCACTCCCGCGTTTTGTTGCAGGGCGAGGCGCGCGTCCCAAGCCGTTGCCA
>JANQPW010000319.1 GCA_028285285.1 Silvanigrellales bacterium | reverse complement strand
ATTTTCTTGTTGTACTCAACCAAGGCCCCGCGTAGGGCTGTGACCACAAACTCAGGCAAAACACGATCCAATCGAGCACTCGTTACCCCTGGTTTGTAGGTCGACTTCAGCTCTCCCTTTGATCTTCGTCCAGCAAGAAAGTCGTTGAGTCTTTGAGCGGGTGTGAAGTAGTTGGAGCCTCCAGCTTGGAAGGCTTTCTGTTCAATGCTCTCCTGAAATCTCATGCCATCGAGCACATGGCCTCTGTCGAAGTCCTCGCGCTGAATGTTCACCACAACGGCAGCGTTGGCAAACCCGCTGTTTCGTGCGTGGTAGCTCATGCCATTGATGGCAAGATGGCCTGGCTGGGCCGAGGTTGGAAGGAGATGGCCACCTGGGCACATGCAAAATGTCCAAATTCCCCTCCCCGAGCTTTTTGTTGCCAGTTTGTATTCTGCGGCAGGCAACACACTGCACTGGCCGTACTGAATGGTGTTGATCTGATCTTGGGGGTGTTCAAAGCGAGCGCCAATGGCAAACGGCTTGGGGGCAATGGCGAGGCCGCTGTCGAGAAGCATTTGGTAGGTGTCGCGCGCTGAGTGGCCGATAGCCAAAACAACATGATCGGTCTTGATGCGCTGCCCATCGGAAAACTTCAAACAAAATCTCGCCGTAGAGTCACCCGGAAGGATTTGCTCGAGCCGGGTCTGAAAGGAAAACTCAGATCCCAGCGATTCAATGTGGCGGCGCATGTTCTTGGCAATGCGCAGCAGGTGGTCGGTTCCGATGTGGGGGTGTGCCTCCCAAAGAATAGATGAGGGCGCTCCAAATTCGACCCAGCGCTGAAAAAGGTATTCAATGAGGGGGTGATTACGACCACAGGTGAGCTTTCCGTCAGAAAAAGTTCCTGCCCCACCCTCGCCGAAGCAGTAGTTGCTTTCGGGATCGAGTTCTCCTGAACGCAGCAGCTTTCCTACCGTTTTCAACCTGCTTTCAACAGCTTGGCCCCGATCAAAGATCCGGCAGGGGATCTGGGCTTCCGACAGCACAAGGCCGGCTAAGCTTCCGGCAGGACCACTACCGATCACAACGGGAGGGTGTCGAAGCTTTGGAGACGATGGAATCTGGAGATGGGCCAGGGGGTCTGGCTTGTGGGGAGGCCGGGCCTGGGAGACCTGTGATTCCCGGGTCTTCAAGAGACTCTCTTCGTTGTCACAAGAAAACTCGAGTTGATAAACATAGTGAATAGCGGCCTTTTTCCGGGCATCAAGGGATCTTTTGCGCACTTCGAGGTTCCTGATTTCATTAGGAGAAATCTGGAGAGCTGCAGCCACTGCTGCTTCAAGAGCTCGTGGGGACTGGTCGTCCTGCACACCCATTTTTATGTTGTTCACCCGCAGAGTCACTGCTGTTCCTTTTGGCTTTTCTCACCCATTCTGTCCTCCTCTAAGATGAAAAAGAGCCCTTCGCCAGACTTTTCTTCTGGGTGGGATCTCGTTGACCTCCTGGGCAGCATCTTTTAGCCTGGGGTTCGCTCTTCACGAGGACATCTCTTCATGTCAAAACCCCCCAGCCTATCGGGCTTGAGTGTTCGAAATCCCTGGATCAAGGAAACCAAGGCGCTGCACAAAACTGCTGAGCGGCGCAAACGAGGCTTGTTTTTGGTGGAAGGTCTCAATGCCCTTGACGCAGCTCTTCAGGTTTCATGGCCTCTGCAGTGTGTGTGTGTCACGGAGCGTTGGGCTGGTCGTCATCAAGATGTTCTCAGCAGAATGGGATCCGTAGAGGTGAAATGGGTTTCGGAAGAAGCCATGAAAGCCCTGAGTTCCACTGTTTCTCCTGATGGGGTGATTGCCATTTGTCACTCCCCTCACGATGAGGATTTCTCGCTGGAAGCTTTGACGCTCTCGCAAGTGAACCTGGGAATAGCGGCGTTTGACCTCCAAGATCCTGGAAACCTCGGATCTCTCGTGCGTACTTTAGGAGCTGTTGGCGGAGATGGGTTGTTTTTGGGCGGAGAAAGTGTGGATCCCCATTCCCCCAAAGTGCTCCGTGCTTCTGCCGGCCAGTGGTTTCACAATCCTCCGCGGCGGGTGAGCCGATTTTCGGAATTGTTTTCTTCGTTGAAGCAGGCCGGTGTTCAAGTTTTGGCAGCGGCTCTGGCTGCGCCCCATCGCAAGTCGGAGTCCTTTTGGGAATGTGACTTGAAAAAACCCACCGTTTTTTTGCTGGGGAATGAAGGCTCTGGCTTGCCGGAGGATCTCATTGCGAATGCATCTGCCGCAGTCACCATTCCCATGCATTCGCGGGTTGAATCATTGAATGTTGGAGTGGCGGGAGCGTTGTTGTTGTATGAAGCTCGTCGTCAACGACTCTCGAACTGACCAAAAATTCAGACATAGCCTTGTTTGGAAAGGCTATCCACCTCGCTGAAGATTGACTTCGGGTGAAGCTCCAACTATTTTCGCTTCAACATAAGAATAGGAAAAATGGAAGAGAACTCTTCAGAGTTGTGAATTTATCAATTCGTTTTTCGTGTTTTTCAAACTTTAAGGGAGGCTTCGTTCATGAAATTGAATTCACCATACACTAAAGGGGCTGTGGCTCTGCTTGGCTTGGGAATGGCGTCCGCGGGACTGGCAACCGAAGGCCAGTTTGTTCTGCGGAACGAAATTGAAATCACTAAGCCTGCGTTTCTTCGCACGGTGACCCGCGCCGATGGCACACCGTCTCTGTTTGTGAGCAGTTTTAAGGTTTTTGGATCGGGAGAAGTGTTTCAGATTCCCAATGCGGATCGATTGCTCAACTCAGAAGAGCTCATTGAGGTTCAGAGCACTCTGCAAGATGTGACTTGGCCCAATGAAGTTCGTGAGCTTCAATTTCCAAATAGCTTTGGCAACGACTTTGTGAGTGTCGCTGATGGATTTCTTGTTCCCGGAAGGAGCACTGGCGGAGTGCATCTTGTGAACCGAGAAACCGGCGATTCCGCAAAAATTTCCACAGACAAGCGTGGCTGGTTCTACCACCGTGCGATCACGCGTGATTGGGACAACGATGGTCTGAATGATGTGATCAGCGCCCGTGCGAAAACATCGCTTTTTGGCGGTGAATCTCAGGCCGAGTTGGTTTGGTTTAAAAACCCAGGCAACCTTGATCAAGCATGGCAGGAAGAAGTGATCGTGCAGGGCCCAGGCGTGATGTTTGAGATCGCCGATCTCAACGGAGACAATGAAGTCGAGATTTTGGCAACGCAGTTCTTCTCTCAGCGTTTTGTGGTTTATTCAAAGGTCGATGGCGCTTACGTTCCTGTGTACACCGACGACACATTGGGCAAGGCCTTTGACCTTGAATTGGCCGACATCAACAACGACGGTCGCACCGACGTGCTCGTGACCAATCACGAAGATGACGAGCGTGCAGCGGTCTTCACCTACGAGATCCCAAGTGACCTCACAGGTGAGTGGACTCGTCACACACTGTATGAAGGCTTTGAGACACGCCAGCCAGGCCCTAACCAGGGCTCACCCGGAAATGCCGTGGCCATTCATCCAGACCAAAATGACACATCTGGAAAGCCGTGGATTCTCGTGTCGGGTGATGGAACGCAAAGAGCTCATATCTTGAAACCAACAAGTGAAGATGCAGGCAACTGGGACTACGAAAAGACCGATATTCTCGATGCTGGTGCCACTGTTGGATTGAGCTCTGCCGCAGACCTCAATGGTGATGGACTTCTGGAAGTCATGGTGCCTTCATACGATAAGAATGTGATCTACGTGTTTGAGTTTGAAAGATCGGCACCTTGATCTCACCGTTGGCTCCGTTGCCTGAAGAATCCTCTTCCTTGGGGTTTTCTTTTTCAGGGTTGGGCGGTTTCGCCGCCCTTGGGCTCGTCTAGTGGTCTGGCTTGCCCCTGTGTGTGTTTGACCCGTGATGCCTCAAGAACAGCATTGAGTCTGTCGTTTGTGAGGGCTTTTCGAATCATTGCATTGAGCTTTCGGCCATTTGCGCTGGTTCGAGAGCCAGCCACAAAGATTTCATTGATCACGTTTGAACAACCGAGAAACGTCACCTCTTTGTAGCGACCGCTCGTTCTGAGGTACCAGCTCACAACGTTTTCCTCTTCAAGAAACACATCAATGCGTTTGAGTCGTAGCATTCTGAGAAGGCGATCGATTTCGTTGTCTCCGTGCATGTAGACCAATCCTTTGTGAGTTTTGAAGTACTCATCAAAACCTGGGTAGGTGTACCCACGGATGATTCCAATGCGTTTTTCGTTGAGTGAATTGAGGCCCTGGAACTTCCATTGAGAATTGCGTCGCCCAACGAAGCAAGACCGTGACCGGATCACTGGTTCTTCGAAGATCATGTATCGCGCACGTTCAGCATTTTTGAAATGCCCGAGCACAGCATCTGCCTTTCCTTGTTCCACAGCTCGGAGCCCCGTCACGAAGGGCATGACCTGCCATTCAATCTGGTGACCATATTCCTCTGCCGTTGCCGTGATCCAATCCACCAAGATTCCTTCGGCAGGCCTGCTTGGCAGATCGGGTTCCGCCTTTTTGAGCTTGTCTTTGTGTGGCATTGAACTCTGCCCCATAGCGCAAACAAAGGGGCACCAGTCGGAAAGTGTGAGGATAAATTTTGTGGCTGAGCTGCTGTCTTGCGGAAGGGGGCTGGGGCTATCTTCGGAACCCAGGGGAGCAGCCTGGGCATTTTGGCTGAAACACAAAATGAGCGTTGCGGCAGTGTTTGAGATCTTTTGAGGCCAGCGATTGGCCTCGTGAGGAGGGTTCATAGAGGAACTTCACCTTCCTGTAGAAAGGTTCCATGAAAGCCTAAGGGAACACGAGTTGGAATGTGAACTTGGGCAATCAGACTCAGGTTGAGCTCGGTGAAGCGGAAGATCTGCAGTTCAGCCGTGTTTGCGTCAACGTTATGAACCATATTGAGTGCGTAGCAGTTCTCAGGAGATGTTTGGTGGAGCACGACCTCTCCGCAGAGCTGATTTTGCTCAAGCGGATAACGTTGTGTGCTCAGAGATTCAAAATCAATGGTGAGAAGGCTTTGGCCTCTAACTCGGTCAAACTCGGTGCAAATACCATAGCGTGAGCTTTGGCCCCGCCGAGCTGGGGGCACCGAAGGAAAATCGGCGCTGAGAGGAAGATCGGGAAAGGTTGTGGAGAGACTGGCGCGGCTCATCTGAGGATTCACGGTGAAGCGTGAAATCTTCGAGACGTTCAACTCGCTGGTGAGGTCGTAGACGTCAAAATCGGAAAGCACGCAGGCGTCGATGATCAGTTCGGTGCCTTGCTCATAAGCGTTAAAGAAGTGAAATGCATAAACAGGATCTGCAGCGCACCACACAATTTCTGCAAGATTATCTCGCCGGGCCACTCCAATCAAAGTGGGAAGGTCTTTGTTGAGCGAAAACCGCCCCGACTCATCTGGAACAAGGGGAAAGACGGGCACGACGGCAAAGTTGGGTGTGAGAAGAAACTCATGGATGAGTGTGGGGTATGGCAAGTTCCAACTGACCTGCTGTCGCAAGGCTCCTCCAGCCTGCAGCACTGAGCAGTGGGCCGCCGAGTTTTGACCGATTGAATAGCCAAAAGCATAGAAATCACCCGTTTCTGGGCAAACCTTGGGGTGTGCTGAGACCGGGTGGGAAATCTGACCGTCGAAATTGTGCTCAGAGGCTTCGGCAAAGCGGGTTCCGTGAACCCGGTGAGGCAAACCACCCTCTTGCAGGGCAAAAACATTGTTGTCCCAGCCCAAGACAGACGTGTTGGCTGAGTTTTTCCGCGGGCCAGGAGCCATCAGGCCACCGTGCACGGAACGACCGGCGGCTTGGTCTGCTAGATAACCTGCAGTGGGAATGATGCGGTTAAAGTAATGTGCACGAGCACTTTCCAGTTCTAC
>JANQPW010000303.1 GCA_028285285.1 Silvanigrellales bacterium | reverse complement strand
AAGCTCGTGTTGAGATGTGTGCCGCCGCACGTTTTGACTTTGAGGTCACCGTTCAGAAACAGGAGCGACTGAAGAAGGGAGCTGTGTTTCTTGATTTCGTCAAGGCTCAGTGGGCTCACGATCAACTCAATGTCAAAGTCCTCTTCCTCCCGATCCTCCAAAAAAAATGTGTGACCATCGGCGTGATTGACATTCAGCCGATGGGATGTCCAGCCGTCGATGGTCGTGCCTTTTTGAGGGGTGCAGTTGTAACCTTCCGTGGCATTGCAAAGGCTTAGCGCCGCAGCTCTCCACTGTGCGCTGTTCTTGCTGACGAGCTCAAATTCCGGTGCGTAAACCGGCTCTAGATTCCTGAGCTTGTTCTTGTCCACAGAATCGATTTCAGTGTTTCTTTTTTGATTTTCAACTGCGAAACGCATCCATTCCCAGCTTCCTCCCTCAGTTTCAGTTAGAAAACCGATGAGACCAGACTTGAGGAGTCGCGGGCGGCTCAGAAGCTTGCCCGGCACAGGAAAGGCGAAGGACGTTGGTTCGATGTCCACGGAAATGTGGGCCTGCCCATCTTTGGAAATGGCTGTTGTTTCGAACAAGCCGTGAAGATAGCCCGTTTCTTGAAAAGAGCTTGGTCTTGAGAGCCGAAGTTGCGGGCGGGTCTCGTCGCGCTCGAGTGTTCGATCTGAAAGTGCAGCACACTCAAGCCGATGCCACGCGTTGGACCGTGGCACAAAGTGATGGAAGTCGTAGTGACTGTTTGTGTAGAGCGACATGAGTGGAAAAGGTGAGTCAGAAGTCCTTAAAGCCTGGAGGAGTTTTTTGCAGGGGTCTTGGAGCGGAGGCTCTAGCTCGTTAAAATTCTGAAAAAACCAGGACTTTTGGTTGGCCTTTGCAGAAGCCAGAAGAGTGTCTCGAAGGGTCTCGACGAAGAGGATACCCACCTGGGCGCTGTTGAATTTTCTGGTGAAGCTGAGAGTGCTGTTGTGGAGAGAGGTGGCTTTCCAGATTCGATGAGGAGCAGAAAACTCAAATATCACCTGAGGATCATTGCCATAGCCGTGGGGGCCTGCCCATTGTGCCAGAATCTGTCGGTTGGGATCACTGGTCTTCACGGGTTCGTTCTTATGAATATCAAACACCCATTCACCACCAACGGAAAGGCTGTCCACTTTCCGAGCAACCACCTGCGAAAGTGACTCCTGCCGCTTTTCACTTTGAGTGAGACCGGCCTTTGAGGAGCTTGATTTTTGGAGGCAAGAACCCACAAGGAGGAGTGCTGGCAGAAGGTGAGATGTGATCATCAAAACTGAATTCATGCCAAGCTCACCCACGCTTTGACAGAGTGGATCAGCTCCTACTCTGCCGCCGTTCCAAAGGGAAGTGCCGCCGTCACCTCTCGTGCAAAGAACACTCCATCGTAACCTTTGGTTTTGTTCGTTTCAATCAAACCGTAGTAGTTGTAGTCGACAGCGCGACTGTAAACGGATGGTTTTGGGGCCAAGGTTTGAACGGAACATCGCCTTTTTTTCGCGTTGCAGGCCCATCGTTTTCCTGAATGGAGCTCGGTAGAGAGTGAGATAGTTGAGAAGCGCTCCGGTGCCAGAAGCTTATTCAACTGCTTTCCTTTCTCCACGAGCACGATGAGTTGAGACCTCTCGCTTTCTGAGACTGCCTTGATCAAGTTCTTTGCCATGGCATTGGCTTGCTCTTGCACCGAATCGGAAGAGGTTGCGCCGAGGCACACCACTTGGGCGTTGATGGTTCTCAGCTTGTTGAGAAGCCGAACCATGGCGAGGCTGGAGCGGCCATCTTGTTCAGGGGGTGGTCGGCTGAAGAAAGTGGACTTTTTCAGTGTGCTGAGATCCCCGCTTTTCATGAAGGCATCTATAGAGCCTTGTTCACTTTTTGGAAAATCGAGCCCCACAATGACAGCCTGCTTCAGTTTAGCCAAGGCTTTGGCCAAACCAAAGATGAAGTCAGGTGTTTCGTTGGTTCCGGGCATTTCGCTTATGAGCACAACCCTGAATGGTTTGAGGCGCTTTGCGAAACCTTCATTGACCAGAGAAGGGTCTTTGATGGGGTAGCGATTTTTTTGAATGAATTCAACCGAGCTTTGCGAGAACCCACTTTGCGAGATGAAGAACAAAGCGACGGCTTGCGCACAGGCAACAGTTATTGGATGTAACTTCACTTTCAGACTCCTGAGGAACAGAGTTTCAGAGCATCTGAAAGGGCCTAAGCGATTCCACCAGCGAGTTCAAGAATTTCGAGTTCTGGCTTCAGTAATTTGAAATGTAGGAATACGGATTCACACGCTTGCCGCGAACCTTCACTTCGTAGTGAAGGTGGGGGCCAGTTGTGCGGCCGGTCATTCCCACCAAGGCAATCTTTTGTCCTTTTTTAACCTGCTCGCCTTTTTTGACTAAGATCTTCTTCGCATGTGCGTACAGAGTGACAATGTCGTGCCCGTGACTGATCTCAACGTACTTGCCATAATCAGGCGCATGGGAAACCTTTCTCACGATGCCTGCTGCCGCCGACCGAATAGGAGAGCCCAGCGGGGCCGCAATGTCGAGGCCGCGGTGCATGCGCCGACGCCCTGTGACGGGGCTGTTTCGAAAGCCGTAGTGAGAGGTGAGGCGCCCCTCCACAGGAGCAATGGTTGGTGTTTTTGAGAGCCGGGTGCGGTATTGGTTCACATCACTCAAGAGCGTTGCAAGCTCTTGGATTTGATCAGAGCTTTGGTTTTGAACGGCCATGAGTTCCTCAAACACCTGCTCAAACTCAAGGCTGTCGTCTTTCACCCTGGCCGCCACGAGATAATTTCTGTTTGCACTGGCAGCAGCGAGGAGTTCTTGAGCCTCATCTGTTGCGGTCGGGTTGGTGTTTCCAGCCATGATCTGTCTGAAATCTTCCTTTGACACAGGTCCAATACCGTCAATGGCGGATGCCGAGAAGCGCAAACCTGTAGCAAGGGAAGCTGGAGGAGGTCTCAAGCGGTCGAGGAAGCTCGACGAGTCGATGATCTTCTTTTTCTTCACCCGGGATTTTGATTTTTTCGTTTCTTCGAGGCTGGGCTTCATGTCATCATTAATTTTTGTAGCCTCTCGAACCTGACTCGAGAAGGTGTCCACCTGCGAGAGGTTTGACTGCACGCTCTGAAGTTGATTGTACAGCGCTGTTGCTTCTGCGCGAATGCTCTTGTGTTCTATTTGAAGACGACTGTATTGCTGCTCAATGCTTCGCAGTTGCATGTGCCTGAGCGACAAGGCAACCAAGGCCCCAATGAGACAGCAAAAGAGAAAACCAATAATCCAAATCGTGAATCTCGAAAGAGTCACTTTTCTGGAGACACCTGTGTCGCTTGGAATCAACACGAGAGTTACTTTAGATCCACCCTTTTGGACGGGTGTGTGGTCGATTCGTTTATCAGAACCAGACTTGAGAAGTCTCATTGCACCCATTCTGATTTCCCTCTATGTTTCCCACTACCTACTGCCTCACTCGAGTCATCGGAAGATGTTCCCGTGTCATGAGGAAAAATGATCCCTGAACACTTTTCTAAATAAAAACAGTTTATTAAACTCATAACTTAACCAACACGACAGTGATGTTGTCGTCTCCCCCTCGCTCGTTTGCGAGCTTGATGAGCCGATCAGGCAGTTTTTCAGAGAACTGGTTCTGCATCATCAAGCGAATTTCTTCGTCGGACACTTTGTTGGAAAGGCCATCGGAGCAGATCAAGAACTTATCCTCTCGAAAGAGTGGAATAGCCCAGGTGTCGACCTCCTCCTCTTCCTGGTAACCCACACAGCGTGTGATGACATTCTTCATTTGGTCGATGAGGGGGTCACTGGGAGAGAGAATTCCCGCCTTGATTTGCTCATTCACAAGGCTGTGGTCATCGGTGAGCTGAAACAGGAGCCCAGATCGCAGAAGGTAGCAGCGGCTATCACCCACATGAGCAACGATACCAAAATGACAATGTGGATCCTTCTCTTTGTTTCCCGGAGGAACCCATAGCAAGGTGGAGGTGGTCCCCATGCCGCGGTACTGTGGCAACTCCAAAGAGCGTTCGTAGATGCGCAGGGAAGCCTTGTTGATTGTTTGAGAAAAAAAAGAACGTCTTTCGGGGAGCTCACGCCCCTTGAGCTGCTCTAGATGTTGGGACACATTTTGTTCCACAGATTGCACGGCCAGCAGGCTGGCGACCTCACCGCCTGCGCGCCCTCCCATTCCATCAGCAACGAAGAACAGGCCAATATTTGGCGATAAGCAATGTGAATCTTGATTGTTCTCCCGGACCCGACCAGGGTCAGTTCCCGCAAAGCTTGCGGTGGCGATGCCTCCAGGCCAAGCTCTTTCGATAGAGCTCGTGGGTTGAGCGGTGCTAGAAGCCATACAAGCCAATTCCCAAAATGTTTCTAGACGAGGATCTCATGTCGTCTGCGAGTCGAGATAGGCGAATTGATCCGTATTGATTGGCGCGCTGCAGCTTCTCCCCACTGCATTGCTCTCGAAGATACCGATGGACTCAGCGCACGAAAAGAGGTCGGTTCAGGAAGAGGATGGCCTGGTCGGCAGGACTCGAACCTGCGACCATCGGATTAGAAATCCGATGCTCTATCCAGCTGAGCTACGACCAGACGAATGGGGTGGTATCACGAGTGGCAGTCATCTGTAAAGCCTTGGATGTGTGACGATGTCCGGCCGTATTGATGAAATAATCAAACGTTCTCAGTTGGTTGGTAAGAGAGACCTGGAGCGAGGAATTGAATTCTCGCAGCGTGACGGCGTCTCTCTCGCCTTCTTTCTTCTCAAAAACAATATCGTTCCTGAAGACAAACTCATGAAGGTCATCTCGGCCGGTTTGGGTGGAATTCAGGTCTACTTCCCCGACCGAATGAGGATTGATCCCGCTATCATCAACTGTGTTCCGCGGGAGCTTGCTTTGCAGCACCGGGTGATCCCAGTGAACCGTTTGGCGAACAATCTGATCATCTGCTGTGCTGATCCAACGAATATTGCCAACCTCGATGGCCTCTCAGCCAAGCTTGGTATGAAGCTCAACGTGAAGCTGACTTCAGAGCTTTCTATGGAGAAGGCTCTCAAGGCCTTCTATGTGGGCAAAGTTGATGAGCGCCCAAAGAAATCGGGTCGGTCGCTGCTCACGGGAGACAAAGCAGAGGGTTACGTTGTTTCTTTTGTTGACAGACTCATGCAGTTTGCCGTGCAGCAAAAGGCAAGTGATATTCACATTGAGCCCTTTGAGCGCACGGTGCGCATCCGTCTTCGCATGGACGGCGCTTTGGTGGAGTACAAGAACAAGGCCCGCTTTGAGGCTAAAGATGCACTTATCACGCGCTTAAAGATCTTGTCAGGGCTCGACATAGCAGAGAAGCGCCTGCCACAGGATGGGAATTGCAAAATTGAGATTCCCAGCTACGGAAAAATGGATTTTCGTGTGAGCACCCTTCCCACCAACTGGGGAGAGAAAATCGTCTTGCGCTTGCTCGATAAATCCAATCTTCAGCTCGACCTCAGAAAACTGGGATTTGATCGCGACCAGCTGACTCATTTTATGGACTCCATCATGAGACCCTTTGGCATGGTGATTGTAACGGGGCCTACAGGATCTGGTAAAACCACAACGCTCTACTCCGCTTTGAACGAGTTGAACCGGATTACCGATAACGTTGTTACGGCTGAAGATCCCATTGAATACACTATTCCTGGATTGGCTCAGGTCAACATTCGCCATGACATTGGCTTCACCTTTGCCAAGGCACTCAAGGCTTTTCTTCGACAGGATCCTGATGTGATCATGGTGGGTGAGATCCGCGACTCTGAAACCGCAGACATTGCAATGCGGGCCGCGCTCACAGGCCATATTGTCTTGAGCACGCTCCACACCAACAATGCCCCAGAAACTCTTGAAAGGCTTCGCAATATGGGTGTTGAGCCCTTCACTGTGGTTTCTGCTCTCAACTGCGTTGTGGCCCAACGGTTGGTTCGCGTTTTGTGTCCGCGTTGTAAGGAACATGATCCCATTGCTCCAGCAGATCAGATTCGGTTGGGCCTGCCTCCAAAATATGCAGGTACCTTTAAAATATTCAAGGAGTCTGGCTGTGATGAATGTAACTTCACGGGCTTTTCGGGCCGTTCCGCAATCTATGAGGTGATGCCCATGACGGATAGCGTTCGGCGCGCGGTGGCTGAAGGGGCGAATCCCTCTGAACTGAAGAAAATTGCTATGAGCGAGGGAATGCAGTCTCTTCGCCAAAGTGCCTGGAAAAAGGTCTTCAAGGGAGTGACTTCTATTTCCGAGCTGCTGTCCACAAGTTCTTCAGATCTTGACGCCGAGTCAAAGTATGAGAGGGCATCGTAGTCATGGCTCAGCAACTTTCGCTTTCACAGCTGCTGAAAACCCAATTTGACAAAGAAGCCTCCGATCTTCATATCACGGCAGGGTCTCCCCCTCAGATCCGCATTGATGGGGATCTCTGTCCTCTAAAAGTGCCACCTCTTCGCCCTGATGATTCTGCATCACTTTGTTACTCGGTTTTAACAGAAGAACAAAAAAGAACCTTTGAAGAAACTAGCGAACTCGATCTGTCCTTTACCGTTCGCGGTCTTGCGCGTTTTCGCGCCAACATCTTCAGGCAAAAAGGAATGGTTGGAGGCGTCTTCCGTCTGATTCCCCAAACCGTTCGCAGTTTTGAATCCCTGAAGCTTCCTCCCATTGCAAAGGAGCTTTGCGATCGAAAAAATGGCCTGGTTCTTGTGACTGGCACGACGGGATCAGGAAAGTCGACTACCTTGGCGGCGATGATTGATTATATTAACGAAACAAAACCGTATCACATTCTGACAATTGAAGACCCTATCGAGTTTTCACACAAGCACAAAAGATGTTTGATCAACCAAAGAGAATTGGGAGCCGACACGAACACAATCACTGCTGCGTTGAAAAGTGCATTGCGCCAAGATCCGGATGTGGTGCTGATTGGTGAAATGCGCGATCTCCCCACCATCTCCGCTGCACTCACCATTGCTGAAACGGGTCATTTGGTCTTTGCAACCTTGCACACTAATTCAGCTGTTTCGACCATCAACCGTATTATCGATGTGTTTCCGGCACACCAACAAGACCAGGTCCGTACTCAGTTGGCTTCAACTCTTCAGGGGGTGTTGTGCCAGCAGCTCCTTCCAGGCCTCAATGGTGGGCGAGTGCTTTCTCTAGAAGTTATGGTTCCTACTGCCGGAATTCGCTCGCAAATTCGGGAAGACAAGGTCCACATGATTCAGCAGACCATGCAGGTTGCCCCTGAACGGTCTGGAATTGAAACACGCAATAAAAACCTTCTTCGCCTTTTGGCGAAGCGTCTGATTTCTCCCCGAGTAGCTCTTGAATCAACGAATGATTCCGATGAGCTGCGGGCGCTCCTCAATAAACTCGGTGGTCGAGCTGCATAGGTAACGAATGATGGGTCGATATCATTACAGTGGCGTAGATCGACAAGGAAGAGGAATCCGCGGCTATTTTGATGCTCCAACCGAGGCTGAGGCTCGCTCTCGGGCACGGCTGTTGGGTATTCGCGTAAAGAAACTCACAATTGGTGGCTCAGGGGTTTCCTCCTTCGAGTGGAAGCCTATAACGGTCGACAAAAAAGGAAATATTCACCTCGACCTCAAGATTCCTGGTGTGTCTTTTAAAGAGGTCACAGTTTTCACAAGGCAGTTCTCTGTGCTGGTCAATGCGGGTGTTTCTGTTGTTCAAGCCATTGAAATGCTTGACGATCAGTCGGAGAACAAATATTTCAAGTCGGTGCTGTTGTCTATTCGGACCCGGATCAAAAATG
>JANQPW010000293.1 GCA_028285285.1 Silvanigrellales bacterium | reverse complement strand
GTGAAAGGGTTCTCCTGTGGGCTCCACCCCCACACATGCTCTCACGCGCGTGAGCCCATGGGTTTCAAGAGCAAGGCCAAAAACGAAGGGCTTGGAGATAGATTGAATGGTGAAGGGGACCTCGGCGTCTCCCACACTGACCGTGGCACCGTCGGGTGTCGTGATAGAAATTCCAAACAACGAAGTGTCGACTTTTCCAAGTTCGGGTATGTATTCTGCCAGATGCCCCGAATTCACCCCGCGATAGGAGTTGTGGAGGCGGTTGATGATCTCCTGGAGTGTCTTTTGAGAGGGGATCTTGTCCATTTCGACCCACCTTAGGGTTTGAAGGGTTTGAGCGGTCTGCACCAGAGAGTTTAGCATGCCGCTTTTGGTTTTTTGGGAGGGACGTCATCACAATGTTGCGTGATCTCATTGAGTCGAGACCATTTGAACGATTGATCGTGATCTGCATTTTGCTCAATGCGGTGACACTGGGCGTGGAGACACTGCCGAATTTAGATGAAGAACAGCTGTCACTTTTGAAGATCGTCGACCGGAGCTTTCTCTTTGTCTTCACGGCCGAGCTGGTCTTGAAGCTTGCGGTGTACCGCCTCCGTTTCTTTCGGGATGGCTGGAACATCTTCGACTTTTTGATTGTTTCAGTTTCCCTAATTCCTGCTACTGGTGCTCTTTCGGTACTGCGTTCCCTGCGTGTGTTGCGAGCTCTTCGCATGATCAGCGTGGTGCCGTCACTTCGCAAAGTTGTGAATGGCCTTCTTGTTGCCGTTCCTGGTCTTGGAGCCGTTGGCGCCATATTGGCCCTCGTGTTCTATTCGGGGGCGGTTATGGCCACAAAACTGTTCGGAGTTGCCTTTCCTGAGTGGTTTGGTTCCATCTGGAAGAGTGCTTACACCCTCTTTCAGGTGATGACCTTGGAGAGTTGGTCCATGGGAATTGTGAGGCCTGTGCTGGAGGTCTTTCCCTATTCCTGGATGTTTTTTCTCCCTTTTATCATTCTCACGACCTTCACCATGCTCAACCTTTTCATTGCGGTGATCGTCAATGCCCTTCACATAGAAACCGATGAAGCCGCTGCTGAGCGCGAAAAACAGGGTCATGACGAACGGGGTGAGCTGCTGGAAGAAATTCGCCTGCTTCACGAAAAAGTCGACAAGCTCACGCAAGTGCAGGCAGCTGAAAGGCGCAGTGTCGGTGAAGATCGAGGTTGACCCCACGGGCTTAACCAGTGACACTTGTGTGTAAGAGTAACAGTGCCAATTCCTGAAAACTGCGAGGAGCTCTTTATGTGCCGCCTTGTCCTTTTTCTTCTGTCTGTGATGTGGGTTTTTGTGGGCTGCGAGAGGTCTCTCAACAACCGTGCCCTCAATTTGGCTCAGGGAAAGGGCGGAGCAGGGGCCGAAACCGTAACGGTATTGGCTGGAGACATTGGCGGCACGAAATCTCTCGTTTTCCTAGCCCGGGTCAATCTCCAAAGCCAAACATTTGAACAGGCTCACAGCCACCGGTTGGTTTCGGCCAACTTCAGTTCTCTGCAAGATCTTTTAGAAGCCTATCGCAAACTGCTTCCTGAAGAACTGGAAGCTGATTGGGTGCCCCAAGCGGCCGCATTTGGTGTGGCCGGGCCTGTGACCACTCGCGGGGGGTCAAATGGGGTGATGTATGCGGCCATCAACAATCTCAAGCACAAGGGGGGAGGTTGGCTCAATATCAGTTCAGCCGTTTTGAAGTCTGTGTCGGAGCGTCTGTTTAAGACGGAAATGAGCCACCTCGTTTTGTTGAACGATTTTGCCGCAAACTTCTACGGACTGAGCTTGGCAGCTCCTGCGGGAGGTTCGCCCGCTTTTGTGTCTTTGAACCCCAACTCTGGTGTTTCGTCGCGGTTCAATCCAAGCGAAACTTTAGCCATTGTGGGAGCTGGCACCGGCCTCGGTCAGGCCTATGCCACAGGAGACTGCCAAAAGAAGCTGGTGCATGCCACCGAAGGAGGCCACGCCAGTTTTGCGCCCGCAGATCCTCTCGGAGTTGTTTTGCTGGAAGGTTTGCGTTCTCGGGTTCAGGGCAACCACGTGGCTGTGGAGCAGATTGTTTCAGGAAATGGCATCAGCAATATTTTTGATGTGCTGCTCACCCACAATGGCGTCTCGCTCGAAGAGCTCCCTGAGCAGCTGCAAAGTGCACATAAAAAGTGGAAAAATGGGGGTCCTTTTATTGCTGGGGAAATCAGTGCCGTGGCTCAGACCGAAGGGTCAGAAACGCTCTCCAACCAAACACTGAACATCTTTTTCAAACTCTATGGCGCTGAGGTGGGAAATTACGCTCTGAAAGTGATGCCAAAAGGAGGGATTTTCGTTGCCGGAGGTGTTGCTGCAAAAAATGCGGAAAGAATGAAGTCAAGAGATTTTTGGGAGAGTTACCTCGACAAGGGGCCGATGGCCGCGCTGCTTGCTGAAATTCCCGTGTACCTTGTGACAGACGAGGAGCTGGGTCTCAAGGGAGCTGCTGTTGCGGCAGCTTCAAGGCAGTTGAACCTTTGTGAGCTGAGACCCTTCGCCCCAAATTAGAGCCTATCAGGGTTCAGTTGAGGGGGTTTTCGTAGAAGACATAAGGCGTGCTGTAGTCGCTGATCTCGAAGTAAACCCTTTTTTCTCCAGGGTCTTCCTTAAAGTTCTGGTTTTTGTCCATAACTCCGTAACCATATCGGTAGGCTCTTGAAGCGCTTCCGCCCGTGGCAGTTCCTGTTGTGAGCTTATCAATGTTGATGAACCGATACATCACTTTGCCATTGTTCAGCACGTCAAGAACGCCATTGGTGCCTGTCCAGTTCTGCAATCCTCTGGAGATCTTGTTTTGCGCTTCTTGAGTGCAAGCACCTAAGATCAGGAATGCACTTGCTGCCGCAGCCAGCCCCAGAGCTCCTTTTTTGTGAGAAAGACTAAATTGAGAAAAATACTGATCTTTTGAGTTCTTTTGGTTCATGGAACCTCCCTTTAAAAGCTGAAAACCATTCGGAAAAAGATTCCCCGTGGCCGCCAGGGAAGACAATTTCCGCCCTGCACAAATTGAACCTACACATTCGCCCCTCACCGACCGATAGCACTATTAGGCAAGCAGGGGGACCTGGTGATACTGGCAATACTATCAAAGTGTTCAGAAAACGATAGGCTGTGTGAAGAACTCAAAGATCGTTACGGAGAAATTGAACGCACCACAAGTGTTGAGTTGAGCAAACTTCAAAATATTGCAGAGGGTCAGTACTCCTGCTTGATCATCGATTGCAGCTGCACTTCACTCGAAAACCCCGTCACCTTCCAAGCGATTCTAGGCGTTTCGAATATTGTCCCCAGTGTTTATTTCAACGTCCGGAAGTTTCTTTCCAAAGGCGAGACCCTTTCAAAACCTGCGCATGCGGCGTTTTGCAATGAGTCGACGTTTACTTGCATATACGAGCACATTGAGTTGCTCACCGCCCAACATGGTCGCTCAAAGCGGCCTTCGCCTCGGGTGATCCCCAATTTCGACCGCCGCTATGCCGCTCACTTCTTGCAGGCGGAGCAAGCTATTTGCGTTTTGGCTGTTGACGCAAGCAGTTTCAAATCAATCGAGGCTCGCTATGGCGCTCAAGCCTACCATGAAGCTCAAAAGTTCTTGCAGGATCTCCTGATCGACCTGTGGGGCCGAACCGGCAATTTTCGGTCGAAAGACATTTTGTGTCGTTACTCGGAAGAAGACAATATCTATTTGATCATTTTGGAACCCAACCGCTCCTCGGGTAACCTTCCAGCCCCAGGCTGTTTGGAAGTCATCGCCGATCGCGTGCAGATTCAAATTGACAACACCCTCTGGAGCTCACTCCGAAGCCGAAAAGGGGAGAGATGTCTTCCCAGCGGCATGACGGTGATCCCTGACATTCACATTGGGTATGCCAGTGCCACCTCAAGCCCATTTGAAGATGAGAAAAAGATTATCGATCATCTGGTTTCGGAAAGTCTCAAAACGATCCGTCTGCAAGAGAAACGTCTGAGCATTCGCAGACGCGAGTACATGCAAAACATCATTTGCACTCCAAACGCGCTGATGCCGGTGTACCAAGGGGTGTTTCATCTCGATCAGGTCACCCAGGAGCAGGTTCAAGAAGCAAACGCGCAGAAGAGCATCGCACCTTTGCGCGCCCATGTGTTTGGATTTGAGTCGCTCATTCGAGCACAGAAAGACATCATCAGCCGTGTGCTTGGAGCTTCGAAAAACATTTCCGTAGACCCTCAGCTGCTCACTCCAGACGTGATGTTCAGCATTGCAAAGGCGGTCAACATTTCTCTTGAGCTCGACATGATTTCGCTTCGCCAGGCCGTGAAGCATGCTGGAGATCTTCCCGGAAAGCTGATGATCAATATTCTGCCGCGAAACTTCTACAACTTGCGAAAAATGAAGAAACTCTTTCCTGAGGGTTTGGAGCCCGTTTTTGAGGTCTCCGAATCGGAAGCGATCGAGAACTTTGACCTTGTGTGTGAGGTGAGGGCCGATTTGAAGCAAATGAACTTCGGCGTTGCCACCGACGACTTCGGGAAAGACTATGGCGGCCTGGAGCGCATTTTCAAGATCCAACCCGACATCATCAAGCTCGACAGAGCTCTCATTTCCAACATCCACAAAGATCCACCTCGACTGGCCTTTCTCAGTGGACTCGTGCAATCTGCAAAGATCAGCAACTCCATGACTCTTGCTGAGGGTGTGGAGTGCTGGGAAGAGGCGGAGTCTCTCCAAAAGATCGGTGTGGAATTGGTTCAGGGCTATCTCTTCCACAGGCCTCAAGAGGTTAATGGACTCATCGCAGAGATTCGCCGCGGCGAGGCTGCTCAGGATGACGCTGAAGGGAAGAGAAAGGTCATTCCCTTGAAGGTGGGCTGAATTGCCGACTCAAATCAAACGGCGGTCTCCACCTCACCGCGCTCAATTTCAACCGCTTGCGCATCACGCACCTTCAGCACCTCAACTTCAAAGTGAAGCTCCACACCTGCCAAAGGGTGGTTGCCATCAACGACAACTTTGTCGTCGAGCACTTCTGTGATCACAACGCGCACTTCTCCTTCAGGAGTTTGTGCGGCGAAGTGCATGCCTTCCACAATTTCTTGGTCGGGAGGAAAGTGTTCGCGAGGCACAGATTCCACAAGCTCTTCGTTGCGAACCCCATAGCCCTCAGCCGGTGGAATCACTGCCGTGACACCGTCACCCACAGACTTTCCTGTGAGTTGGCTTTCAAGGCCGGGTAGAATACTGCCATGGCCGTGTATGTACTCCAATGGTGTTTCGTTCTCCGAAGTGTCAATTACGGTGCCTTGGCTGTCTTTCAGGACGTAAGACAAGGTCACGACTTTGTCTTTTTCAATCATAATGGACACTCCATGGTGGTGAGGAACATTTCCCTTGTTCCTCGTTTTCTGAAATCACTTCCCGTGATGGTGCTGAGCAGACATCATGACACTAGTTCCTACAATTGACAATCTGTGTTCAAGGTAAGGGTCTGGTCTTTCTTGCAAAAGCCCAATTGAGGAAAATGAAACAGCTACCACGAGGGAGGAAACATGACAGAAAGTGAACAACGAAGTGCAGACACTCCCCAGGGTTCATCAAAGGAAGGACAGGGAAATTCTTGGACAACTCAGCATGGCCGAATGGAGATGCTTCGCCCGGGCATATTGGCTCGTTCGGGGCTGCGATCTTCTCTGGCACTGAAACGTCTTAAACGACAGTTGCGCACAAAAAGACTGGCCACAACACCACAGCCCGGAGGAGCAGTCTTGGCCTACCGAGTCAGTAGACTTGATCCGGACTCGGCGCAACAAGCGGGTTGACTGCGTTTTCTTCTCCGTTGATGGAGACTCCTGAGTTTCGGAAAGGACCTGCGGCATCAACAAACCCCGCCGGAAAGTCAAGCTGTGGTGCGGTGAGGTCTCCCAGTTCCTTGCGCTCTTCAGAAGAAAGGTGAACGCGGAGGGCTCCCAAGTTGTCAGAAAGCTGCTGTTCCGTGCGGGCGCCAATGATGGGAGACGTGACACTGGGATCTGCCAGCAGCCAGGCAAGCGCCACCTGAGCGGGGGTTGCGTCGTGTCGGGCTCCAACCTCTGTGAGCTTGTCAATCACAGTGTAGGCCTTTTCGGTGAGGTTCTGGGTGGTCCATTCCCCTCGCTGTGCTTCAACCTGTCCGTGGTTTTCTCGAGTGTACTTTCCGGTGAGCACACCCCCTTTCAAGGGTGACCAGGGAGTGAGGGCGAGACCAAACTCTTGTGCACAAGGAATGACACTCCCTTCCACTCCTCTCTCCAGCAGGGAGTATTCCATTTGCAGGCCAACAACCGGTTCCCAGCCATGAACCTCTGCTAGCAGGCGGGCTTGCGCCACTTTCCAGGCGGGTGTGTCGGAGAACCCAATGTAGCGAACCTTTCCTTGCGACACGAGATCTTGCAATGCTCTCAGTGTCTCCTCAATGGGCGTGTGCTTGTCGTAGCAGTGCATCCAATAGAGATCGATGTGATCGGTGTTGAGACGTCGCAACGAGTCTTCACAAGCTGTCATCATGGCTTTGCGGCCCGCACCACCCGCGTTGGGATCGCCTGACACCATTGCTCCAAAAAACTTTGTGGCCACCACAGCCCTGTTGCGAAGGCTGGGGTTGCTCTTCAGGTAGTCTCCAATGATCTTCTCACTGTGGCCGTGTGTGTAGAAGTTTGCAGTGTCGATGAAGTTTCCACCTTGCTCAAAATAGCTGTGCAAGAGTGCTTTCGAGTCTTCTGGAGACGATCCCCAGCCCCATTCATTTCCAAATGTCATGGTTCCCAGACAAAGTGGGCTCACCTTCAAACCCGACTTTCCAAAAGTGACGTAGTGCTCTAGACTCATGTCAAATTCCCTTCAATTGACCCATTCGCAGGACTCTTATGGTTGTGTTCGATTTCGTCTCTTCAAATCGTGGCAAGATATCATGGCTTGCAACGGGTGTCTTGCTTTTGGCTCAGGGTGTCGCTTTGGCAGAGCCGCCGGAGGAAGCACACACGGGTGAGTCGGCAGAGCCGCTGAGTTCACCTTCTGATCCGACGGTCACTCCTGACGGAGATTGGCAACCTGAAGACACTCGAGCAAATGATGTCACCAAAACCCAGAAGGCGGCCGTGCTTTGGGTCATGGGAGGTTCACTGCTTTTGGGTCTCGGCTTGGGCTTGTCGGAGACAAGTCTGGTTGAGCCTGCCGTTTCCATTCCTCTCATGGTTGTGGGTGCTGGCATGGCTGGGTTTGGGTTCTACCAGGGAATTCGTGTTGAGTTCTTTTCAGCTCGTTCTGCTGAAACGGTGGGAACTCCATTGGTTGGCTTTTCTGCGGCCTTTTCTTTTTGAAGTTCAGTGCCCATTCGAAAGCAGAGAAGGTCGCAACGAAGAGGTTCGATGGTTTGCGGTTGGGTTTAGTCTGCACGACGAATGCGAAAGCGCTTCATCAAAGTACGAACAAGGTCCTTTTGGAATTTTGAAGAATGAGAGACCATCCAAATGGAGTCGTAGACACGATCCAGTTTTCCAAGGTCAACAAGGGAGCCATTGGCAACCGCGGCACGAGCTGCAAATTGCGGCAGCACGGTGAGCCCGTGGCCATCGCAACACAGCGCAAGTTGAAGTTCGGCGTCTTCGGCTTCCAACAACACTAGGGGGTGCACTCCCTGCTCGCCAAAGTACTGATCGATGGCGTGGCGCAGCCGGCTGCCGCGTGAGGGCAGCACAAAAGGGAGCTCGCTCAACCTTTTCTGCAAAGAACCGCTGTTTTGAGCAAAGATCGGCGCACCATAGAAGCTGACAGCGAAGCGATCATATCGAACGTGCTCCAGTTGGGAGAGGTCTGTGCTCGAGGGAAGCTCACCCAATATGGCAACATCAAGTTGAAAGGCCAACAGTTGAGAGAGCAGTCCAGCGTGGGTCCCTTCCACAAATCGCAACCGCACTCCATCTTCCGTGCGCAGGAGAAACTCCGCCAGACGTCGGGGAAAAGCCTTGGGAACAGACTCAACAACCCCAATGCTCAAATGGGGAGTGGGTGTGCTCGCGTTTCCCGCCAATGTGGAAAGAAACTCATGCCCGAGAGCCTGAATTTCTTCCGCATACTTAAAAGCCAGTTTTCCCTCTTCGGTGAGGCGAAGCCTTTTTCCAACGCGATCAAACAGCTGCACATCCAATGCATGTTCCAAACTTTTCAGCTGTGCGCTCAAGGTTGACTGGCTCAGACAGAGAAACTCGGCAGCTGCCACCACGCTTCCAGCTCGTGCGATTTCATAGAAGTAGATCAGGTGGTGATAGTTGAGATCCGTCATGTGTCTGCCTATATCGAAAAAATCGAATGTTAGCTCAGTCTTTACCTATTTTACAGAACTTCCAAGAACTCCTACAACCATGAAAGGAGGCGACAACGCTTGCCGGCAGCATTTGAGCCGAAATCGAAGGGGAACAAACCATGGAACTGATCCACGCTGACTCTCTCCCAGAATCCATTCAGCAGTTGACTCGAACCAACCCAAAGTCTGAGCAAGACGTGAAGGTTTCCCTCTACGTGCCCAACTATCTCAGTGGGCGATCTCGGATCTGGAAGCAGTCACGACGACTTCTCTCCATTGCCGAGAAGTTTATGAGTATGGGGCTCAGCCAGGAAGAAACACGTCGAAGGTTGGCTGTTGTTGAGGAGAAGATCTTCTTAGAACAGTCTCAATCAAACGCCCAGGGCTTTGCTTACTTTCTTGATGGCGAGCGTTGTGAGGCCCAGCCGCTCGTTGTGCGTCCTGAGCCTCTCGCTGTGGTTTCCGACACTTTTCACATCAAACCTTTGCTTCAATCTCTTGCGCGCGAACCTCACCACCGGTTGGTGATTGTGCAGGAACATGAAGCCCAGGTCTATGCCCGTGATCATGACTCACTGCGCATGGAGTGGAGCATGGAGTTTCCCCAGGAAGAGCCGCCGCCCACTTCCGTGTTGCACCCTAAGGAAACACCTGAAGAGCTCAACAGGGTGTGGCACAATGTGGAAGACTTTGCGAAAAAACTGTTGCAGAGCCAAATGAAAGATCCCCGACCCTTGGCTCTTTTTGGAAATGATCGGCTGCGGCGCTTGTTGATAGAGGACATCCGTTCTGAGCTGACACGTCCAATCTTCGTTCAAGGCCAGGTGAAGGGCACACTCAGAAGCCTCTGTGTAGAGGCCGACCGGGCCTACACCGACCGGCTTTCCGATGACACTCCCTATGACGTGAATGAAGTGATGAGCCAGGCTCGCGAGCAAGGCCTGTTGTTGAGCAATCTCAAAGAAATCTTTCGCGAGGCTCTGGCGGGAAATGTCGAATCTTTGCTCGTGACCAGAGACAACCCAGCTTGGGGCCTTGTGAACAGTGATTCAGGAGAAGTCGAGTTTCACACCCATCAGCAAGATCATCATGACGACTGCGTTGTTGACGACACCATAGAACAGGTGATCAAACATGGTGGAAATGTCTTGTTTGCCTCTCCCTCACAGGTTGAGTCCAAGTCCCGTTCGGGCCTTTTTGCGATCAAACGATTGGAAGGTCAGGGGAAACCTGCCCTCTAAGAGAGGTGCCGAGCGAAGAGATTCGGTGGTTGTCAGGTGGGCTCAGGAGGCGGCCTTTGCCTCTCGCAGTGGGTACATCTTGTCGGCCTCATACCAGGGGCAGTAGGAGAACTTCGAATAGGGGTGCTGCACTTCCTGGCCGACGGCGTAGACTCGCCCTTCTTTCCGGACAACGTCAGTGATCACGTCGGACATCTCCTGAATGAAAACGGTGTTCTCTGCATCAACCAGGTAGTCAAAGAAAAAGGGATCCCGTCGGTTCATGTGCTCATCGAGTTCTACAGATGATATTGGCTTTCTTTTCATGCGCCCACCTCCAAACAGGTTCCCCTTGATTCAGTAACCCCTATGATGGCTGCTCGGCCAGTTTAAAGCAAAAAGGAATCTCAACAAAAAGGTAAGCATCTTTGCTTGAATTGACATTTGTTGTCGGCCTGTCTCGAGCACTCCGAACACCTGAACATCACGTGGGGTTTTTGCGGGTGTCTATGGAGTTGAGCGACTTGAGAACCTGTCGCGCGCTCAAGACTCCAGAAAAAGGAACACAGCGACCGCTGTTGAGAGAGTTTTGCACATGTTGAGCGAGATTTTTGTCTTTCAGAAGGCGGCGATCCACAGCAATCAAAAGTGATGTGCTTGGGGCCACAGGTTGGGAGCTGTTCTCAGGCAAGTGCCCTTCTCCCAGGCGACGCATCAGCGGACCCCGGTGCCAGGGGTGAAAAATCTCAAGGCAGACTTTTTGTGAGGTTCTGTTTGTTTTTTTGTGACCTTGTGAAGGAATGAAGCAAAAGTCAGGGCAACACAATTCACCGCTTCTGAGCTGTAGCAATTCAGACTCCTCAACAATCCGCCATTCTTCGTTTGGACAAGCCTCTTCAAAGCGATCACAGAACGACTGGAGGTCTTCAGGTCGATAGGCTGTGAGTTTCTGAAAGTGGGAAGGGACTTTGTTCTTTTCTGTCAGAACCAACTCGCCGCGACGCCCACGAAACACCACCTCAGCCCGAAGTTCAAAGGTCTTCAGCTGCAACACGGCTGGGAAAAACGAAGCCAGCTGAAAACCATACTTTTTTGCTCCTTCAAAAACACTCAGAGGCCCTTCCAAACCAATCTTCAAGTGGTCTGCACTCTCTTCAAAGCGGGGAATCAAGCCAAAGAACTTGATGTAGTGCAAGAGTCTTCGCCTTTGAGCGGCATGAGCACTGCCTCCTGGAAGACACAGCTCCACACTTTGGGCATGAAGCAGGAGCCCTTGGAGTAACGCCACATTGTAGCGATGAAGGAGATCTGGTGCCCCAATAGCTGAAACCGACTTCAGCCGATCTTGGGAAGGCAGATCACAATAAAGGTTGTGCCTCAGTTGCACACTGATGGGGTCCTTCAGTTTTTCAAAAACATCATGTCGGAAAGAGTCTGGGCTCTTTGCCTTCCTGCCATCTTCCGATCGAAGTCGCTGCGCCAGTTCGAGCACTTCAAGCCTTCGTTCCGACAGGCCTTCTGCACGGGAAGACTGAAACTCACAAAAGTCGAGGGCAATTTTCTGGAGCCCTTTCCACACCTTCCCAGAAATCACAGCGCTTTGCTCAAGGCCGCTCAGTTCTTCCAGAACTTCCTCACGCGATTGGCCTATGGATTCCTGCATTCCGTTCAGCAACTGTTGGGCAGCTTCAGCGGTCTTTGGCTCACCTTCCTTGAGAAGTTGAGGGTGGAGTCGTCCCTCACGAACTCGGAAGTTCAGAAACTCTTTGGTAAGCATCGTGGCTCCTGCGGCGTTGGCTCAGGCTTTCCTCGCCCGTTTCGGATGTGATGATTTCGTACAGTTTGGCCTTCTTGCCTTCGCTTGCTCTCAAAATTCGGCCCAACCGCTGAACATGCTCGCGCACCGTGCCAGTGCCGGAAACCACGATGCCAATGCTGGCCTCTGGAACATCCACACCTTCGTTCAGCACCCGAGAGGTGATGAGGACCTTCCACCTTCCTGAGCGAAAACCTTGCAAAAAAGCCACCCGATCTTTTTGATGGGTGTGGTGGGTGATCACCGGTGCCAGCAATTGTTCGCCGAGCTCATAGGCTGTGGCGTTGTCGTGTGTGAACACTAGAACCCGATCGCTGCGGTGGCGAGCGACCAGATCCCACACAGCCTTGTGTTTTTGCGATGGTGAAAGGCTCAAGGCCTTTTGGACGCGGTAGGAACGAAAGGCCTCGCGTCCTTCAGGGGAGCGAGCAGTCGCCCGCAAAAACTCTTGCCAGCCGTAGGGAGATCTGAAGTCAATGCCGCGTGAA
>JANQPW010000289.1 GCA_028285285.1 Silvanigrellales bacterium | reverse complement strand
ACGGTTTTGTGAGGCTGCCGACCGAAAGCGAAGCCGGTTGGCCTCATCTCGATAGGAGCCTCTCCCCCTTCCTTCCACATTGATACTGCGGCTCGAATCGGTTTTTCCATCGTCAAAAAGCGCGGTTGTGGAAATCAACACAAGGGGTGCATTCTGGCTGTGTAACTTGTCGAGGAACTCCGAAAAATGCCTCCGCCGCCTCTCCGAACGCGAAAAGTAACCAAAGTCGTCGGAATCCACAATCAACAGCACAAGCCGTGCTCCAAGAGTCTGCCAACCTAAAAGTCCACCTTCGTCATGAGGGTCAAAACTTCCCCAGCCAAGTTGCAGCATCTCCTTCCCCAGAACCAAGAGGTGATGCAATGAACGACGAACTGCAAAATGAAAGAAAATCTGCTTCTGCTTAGCAAGGACCTCTTTTTGCGATGGTGTGAGCTCCACAACATGTCCTGGGTAGAGATCTCCCGCATTCTGCCTCTGCCGCATCACGTCCATGCAGCTCAGGAGACCCATTCCAGCCCGGAGCAATTCAGGGGGGTGAGCGCGCGGTATCGAAAAAAAACCGATATTTTTATGACTTTGCCACTTATTTCGCAGATTTCGGCCTTGAGCTACCAGATCGATGAGACCAAAACCACTGAGAGCCTCCTCAACAAGGTCTTGAGGAAGTGGGTGAGCAAGCGCCCAAGGGTCAAAAAGCAAACGACAAGGGCAAGAAAGCATATCCAAGCTCCCGTCTCGGCCAACAGCGAGAACCAGGCCAGAGCAACTGCCTCTGCAGACCCCTCCCACCTGATTTTCCCTATTTTTTCCCACAATCAACCTCGTCGGACCGCCTGCCAACTCTGTCAGAGGCTGCTGCCTCTGGCAATGCCTTGACACGAAGAACACTAGGCTATTTGCGCAACAATTCACACCTGCTAACCTGAAAAGCGTCGGGCATGCGACAATTCTTCTGGTTATATCAGGAGGATGCTTTGGAGCCGCTGGGCACGCTTGCTCTCTTTTGCCCAACAACTTAAGGTGAGCCACCCAATGCCGAAAAAAAAGGACTATCTGCGTGTGTGAGAGGTTTTTGGAATGCCGTTGATCTCAGGGTGCCACCACAGGCCACATACCGATGCGCCTCCCAAGGCACAAGCAGTGGCTCGGTTTGGGGTTGCTTTGGCAACCCTCGTCACGCTTGCTTTCGTAGGGCCGCAGACGTCTCAAGCTTCGTCGACAGCAGACGAGAAAAGTGACCTTTATAGAGGCCCTCGCGAGCCCATTGGCCATTCGTTGGCAACACCCGCAGCTCAAGAGCGGATCACCATGCTTCTTGCTGCAAAGCTTGGAACTGCCGTCTCCGACACACCAAAATATGTCTCAGAAGAGCTCCCTCCGCTTGTTGGAGGGCAATACGGCTTCAAAGCTCCTGAGGCTTTTAGTGGAACACCCAAAGCGCTTGTCAACCTCCACACCAGCGGATCTCGATACGCTATTGTGGTTGAAAAGCTCCATCATCGTTTGAGCGTGTTTGAGTCTCAACCTGGCACACAAGACATCACCCTGGTGAAAACCTACAGAGCGATCACGGGCAAAGACCCCGAAGACAAGTTCGTGCGGGGAGATCTCCGCACACC
>JANQPW010000268.1 GCA_028285285.1 Silvanigrellales bacterium | reverse complement strand
TGAGGAGCGTAGCGCAGTTGGAGCACCTGGCCCACAGAGCGACGCAAGAATCCGCTTGCAGAGGAAAATCCCTTCTGAGCCTCTTTTTTTTCTTTCTCGCCGCCCATCACCGAATAAGAAACGCGTGCTGTTTGCAGATCGGGGGTCATGGTCACGCGGGTGAGGGATACCCCGCGCAATCTGGGGTCGGAGATCTGTCCCGTGGAGAGAAGGGTTGCCAGGTGGTTCTTCACCTGTTCTGCAACTTGCTGCATACGTTTAGTCGGCACTCAGTTGTTTCCCGCTTCAGGTTGGTTGTTGCTCGGGCGCAGAGTCGCCGCAACTTCCTCAATGTAGAAAGACTCTAAAATGTCCCCCACTTTGATGTCATTGAAGTTCTCAACGCCGATACCACACTCGTAGCCGTGACTGACTTCCTTGGCATCATCTTTGAAGCGTCGGAGCGAGGAAACCTTTCCGGTGTAAAGCACAATGCCGTCGCGCACAACGCGGATCAGTGAAGAACGCATCATCTTGCCGTCGGTCACAGCGGCCCCGGCAATCACTCCCACTTTCGGAACAGAGAAGGTTTCCTTGACCTCTGCGTGGCCCTGAATACGTTCGTGCCGAATGGGCTCCAAGCGCCCGGCCATTGCCTTCTCCACAAGCTCTATCAGCTCGTAAATCACAGAAAAAGTCTTCACTTCGACGCCATTTTCATCGGCCGCTTCAGTTGCTTTGCGGTCCGGTCGCACATTGAAGCCAAGAATGATTGCCTGGGAGGTCATTCCCAAGGTCACATCTGTTTCGGTGATCCCGCCCACAGCAGTGTGCACAAACTTGCAGGAGACCTTGTCTGTAGCAAGTTTGTCGAGAGAGCCCTTGATAGCCTCAACAGAGCCGTGTGTGTCGGCCTTGATGATCACTGGAAGCGTTTTCTTCTCACCGCTGTCGGTTCCGAGCTGAGACAAGAGATCTTGAATGTTAGTTTTGGCGTGAGCGGCAGCCCGTTCTTTGCGTTCTTTATCGATACGGTATTGCACGGCCTGCTTCGCCACGCTTTCATTGGCCACAACATTGAACATGTCTCCGGCAGAAGGAACTGAGTCAAGCCCCAAGACTTCAACCGGTGTGCTGGCTGAGGCTTTTTCCAGCTTGCTTCCTTGATCGTCGAAGAGCGCTCTCACACGACCACTGCTGGTTCCCACAACAATGGTTTCACCCTGGTTGAGAACACCTTTTGTGATCAGGAATGTGGCCACTGGTCCGCGAGCTTTATCGAGTTTCGACTCGATCACGACACCTTCAGCCAAACCTTCGCTACGGGCCTTCAGCTCGAGCACATCGGCTTGGAGCAAGACAGCATCGAGCAACTCGCTCAACCCTTCTTTCGTGTGAGCGGAGCACTTCACAAAAATAGAATCTCCACCCCAGTCTTCTGGAGAAACCCCATGGTTGGCCATCTCTCCCAATATCTTCTCGTAGTTTGCATCGGGTTTGTCGATCTTGTTCACGGCCACCACGATGGGCACTTCTGCTGACTTAGCGTGGTTGATGGCTTCGATCGTTTGAGGCATCACTCCATCATCTGCGGCCACCACAAGAATAACCACATCGGTAACCTGGGCTCCCCGAGCTCGCATTTCCGTGAAGGCGGCGTGACCGGGAGTGTCGATGAAGGTGATCTTTCGATCGTTCTTTGTGACTTGGTAAGCACCAATGTGTTGGGTGATGCCTCCCGCTTCGGACTCTGTTTTGTTGGACTGTCGAATGGAGTCGAGCAAAGAGGTCTTGCCGTGATCGACGTGACCCATGATTGTCACAACAGGCGGTCGCTCGAATGTTTCCAATTCATCTTGCTCAGATTCTGAGTGGCCCGATGTTCGTAGGATTTCGCCGATGCTTTTTGCCTTGTTTTGAACCTCAAATCCAAACTCTTGGGCCACAACTGTGGCGGTGTCCACATCAAGCGCTTGGTTCACGGTGGCCAAGGTTCCAAAAGACATCAGAGTCTTGATCACTGCCGAAGATTTCACACTCATTTCTTGGGCAAGGTTGCCAACGGAAATGGAGTCTTCAATGCGAACAATGCGCTTTGACGCCTTCATGGGTTTGGGTTCAGGGCGAGGACGATTCGGATCTTTCCGTCGCCCTGAGCGACGGCGTTGGGGAATGAAGTTTCGAACTCCAGCGCTCTCCGTTTCTTCCTCATCAATTTCCACAACCATGCCCGGCAGTCCACTTTTGCCGCGGGCCCGTCGTTTGTTTTCCTCTTCCTGATGCCGGCGCTTTTCGCGGTCACGATCCTTATCGCGCCGCTCTCGCGTGGTGCGACCGCTCACAGGATCATCT
>JANQPW010000231.1 GCA_028285285.1 Silvanigrellales bacterium | reverse complement strand
CTCCAACATGCGTTTTGGGTCATCAATATCGCGACTGACGGCCGAGACGAAGTCTGAATATTTAACCGGCGCCACTTCCTGTTCTTTGTACAGGAATTTAAAAGAAAGCACGAAGAGCGCGACAATGGCCACCCATATCACAACCCCGCGAACCCAAGACTCTTTCGACATGCAATCTCCTTCAGCAAACCCCTGCCCAGAAGGGGTTCAGTGGAGCAAACAAGATATCACGGCTCAAAGTCTTAGTCATATGCTGAACATTGTCGTCCTGCAAATGGGCCTCCACTTTGTGGCCTCTGTCGATCTTGGCTGCAAGTTCATTCTGACCGATCTCAGCTCTCTTCTGGCGGTATGAGGCTGAGACCATCAAAGGATATGCTAGCCTGCCAGCCGTGAGAAAGAGGAACAAAAAAGCTCTTATCTGTTTTTGCTTTGACGCCCCGGCAGTTTATTTTGTTTATATGTTTTAGTATGTTATCAATCTGTGTGGAGGTCATCCAACGACCATAGGAGCGATGGGACTGTTGCACCCAATTGAGAAGGCAGGCGCCGTCTTTTGCTTGACTCAGCGGGAGAAGCGGCGAAATCGAGCCCCACTCTTTTTCGTGTTGAGATGCCGCGACTGACAAACGCATCAGTGCCGCATTCACATTTGGGTTGATTTCTCGCAGCGAAGGCAGAATCTGGTGCCGCACTTTGTTTCGGGTGTAGCAACTGGATTGGTTTGAAGGGTCTTCAGCCCACGAAAGCTTCTGCGATTTGAGATAGTTCAAAATGGTCTCAAGGGGAGTGTGGAGCAAAGGCCTGAGGAGTTGTCTCCGCGAATCATACTCCGCAATTCCTCTGAGGCCCTGAGGAGAGGTGCCCCGCACAATGTTCATGATAATACCTTCTGCAAGGTCGGCCTGGTGATGTGCTGTGACAAACAAGGTTGAGGCGCTTTGTTTTTCTGCTTTTTCTGAGCCGAAAAGCTCTTCACAAATCTTGGCACGCCAGCGAGAGGCTTGAGATTGAAAGCTCTGCCCCGATGGCCAAGGGTGGGTGCGGGTGATCAACGACAGGGGAATTCCTCTTTTCAAACATTGCTGAGCAGCGAATTCAGAATCGGACGTGGAGCCACCGGATCGGGTCTTGTGATCGAAGTGAAGGGCCTTGAGCCGGGTGCGCTTCGTCCACAAAAAGTGCTGGGAAAGGGAAACTTTCCATAGAGAATGGAGCAGAGCCATGCTGTCTTTTCCACCGGAAAAGAGCACGACAATTGAGATCATATCTCCCTGAAAACTCTTGTTTCTCATTTTGTTGAGATGCCGCTCCAGATTCTTCATGACTGCGAACTCGAATTCGTGAAGTGGTGGCATGTTGGGTTCTCAGCGTTTGTTGGCCTCGGTTTCCATTGCATAAATGACAGATTTTGTGCAAATAGAGAAGATCAAGTTTGGGGGGAAGCCTATTGATGCCGAAAAGGGGAGGCTATGAAACAGATCTTTAGTTTGGCTCTGGCAGCATTCACGTTGGCGAGTGCCAGTTCTTGGAGCCATCAGGCCCAGGCTGTGACACCAAAGCAGGGTGGAGTTTTGGTTTATGGAAGAGGTGGAGATTCCGTTTCCCTCGATCCTGCAAAGGAGACGGATGGAGAAAGCCTCAACGTGTGTGACAACATCTTTGAAACTCTCGTTCGATTCAAACCCGGCACAACGGTTGTGGAGCCCGGTTTGGCTGAAAGCTGGGAAACAAAGAACGACGGCAAAGAGTTCATTTTTAAGTTGCGCAGTGGGGTGAAGTTTCACGATGGAACCCCCTTAGACGCCGATGCGGTTGTCTTTAGCTTGATGCGCCAGCATAACA
>JANQPW010000229.1 GCA_028285285.1 Silvanigrellales bacterium | reverse complement strand
ATTTTGAACACTGGCAACGGGCACATGCTCAAATCCCAGCTCTGAGACAAGCGGTGTTTGTCCGGGTTGGGACTTGTCGGGTGTTTTTTCAGGGTAGCGACGAAGTTTTGAACGGCCGATGATGTCGCACGAGGCGAAGAGCACGGTGGCGAGGCTGGCCGCCACGGCCGAGCAAAGCCAGGAGTTTTTCTTCAAAAATCTTGTGATGACAGATCGTTGCTCCATGAGCCTGCCACTCCCATTCAAACCTCGATTGGCCCTTTTGCTGGCTCCATGGTGGAGAAAGGGCTTGTGCCAGAGGCCGAGCTGCAAGGCGTGTGCCATCTGCCGGTTTTACTCCGGCCCCTTGTTTTCTTGAGTTATTGGTGAGAGCCGCTAGTCTAATGGCGAGTAAATCGCTGTTGCGAGTTGATGAGATGCGAGGAGAACGCGTATGGCCAGCCTTGCCATTCCCGAGATTTTTCGGAGAGTGACCATTTACCCTATTGTGATGTGCGGAGGCAGCGGCACCCGCCTTTGGCCTTTGTCGCGCAAAGATCGCCCGAAGCAGTTTCTGTCGCTCGATGACTCGGGAAGAAGTTTGCTCCAGGAGTCGATCGCACGCGTGAGCAAGGTTGCCCCGCCGGAAAGGCGGTGGGTGGTGACCACGGAGAATCAACAGCGGCTGGTGGAAGAGCAGTGTGGAGACCAGGTGGGCCGCATTTTGGCGGAGCCCGTTGCCAAAAACACCGCTCCTGCCGTTGCCTATGCAGCGTCGCGACTCATGAAGACCGATCCTGATTCCTTCATGGTGATTGTGTCTTCTGATCATTCCATACAGAACACCCGTTCCTTTGAGCAGTCTGTTGCCGATGCTTTGGCCTTGGCAGAAAAAAACTTTTTTGTGACCATTGGTGTGGAGCCCACGTTTCCTTCCACAGGCTTTGGTTACATTGAGTGCGGCCTGCCTCTCGACGAAAAGGGAGATATTCTCCCTGTGAGCAAGCTCGAAGAGTTCCCGCGAGACTCCTTGGCCTACGCTGTGCGGAGCTTTCGAGAGAAACCCAACCGCCAAGCTGCTGAGCAGTTTATTCGAACGGGAAAATACAAATGGAATGCCGGTATTTTTGTGTGGAAGACCTCGGCTTTTTGGAACGCCTTTTCCCACATTCAGCCTGAAATGGCGGCAGCCTTTGATGCTCTCAACGAAACGAACTCTAAAGAGGTCTACGCTGGTCTGGAGTCCACACCCATTGATGTGGCCTTTATGGAACAAACGAGTCATGTGGCCTGTGTGCCGGCTCACTTTGACTGGAACGACGTGGGCAGCTGGCAGGCCGTGCGGGAGTGCTTTGAGCAAGACGACAAAGGGAACGCGCTCACTGGCGATGTTATTGCCCGCGACACGACCAACTGTGTGGTGCACTCAACGGGGCCAACGGTGACCACTGTGGGGGTTGACAACCTCGCAGTGGTGGCCACAGGCGATGCTGTTTTGGTGTTGCCTTTGGATCGGGCGCAGGATGTGAAAAAAATCATTGCGGAGCTCAGGTCCCAGGGCCGAGACAAGCTCCTTTAGCGTTTTCTCAAATGCAATCTCTTCGTTCTCGGCGGCCTTATGTGCTCTTTTTGCACGCCGCGCCCGCCGACGCCTCGACCTTGCATTTGAGAACGCCCCAATCTCTTCGTTCTCGGCGGCCTTATGTGCTCATTTTTGCACACCGCGCACGCCGACGCCTCTTCTTTCTGGCTACGGCTGAATGGAAAACAGAGCTGCGCCCACTTCAGGTGAGCCGTTGTCGGTGGGGCTGAGGCGCAGGTTGAGAGGGTCTCGGTGGGGGGCCAGAAACGCGGACTCGCCGGCCTGAATTGTGATTTCTTCCATTCCCGTGGAAAGGGTCGCTGTTCCGGCCCAAACCGTGATCGCCGAGAAGGTGTCTTTCACCAAGTCGGTGTGGAGGTAGTCTCCGGGCTCGCAAAACAGGCGCACGGGAAAGGGGGTTGCAGCGGGGGGGAAGTAGCGCTCCGAGTTCTCAAGTTTTCGGCAGAGTTTCTTGCGCAGTTCCTCGCCGCGCGGCAGGTTCCAATCGATGGTTTCCACCGCTCTGTCAAAGTGGGTTTCTCGAGGTTGACCCTGTGGGTCGATTTCCCCGCTCGAGTTGTAGGTGCGCCCCCAGTCGGAAACCCTCAGGGTCACTCCCTCTTTTTGGGCTGAGCAATACTGTGCTTCAGCCAGCAACACCCCAGGCCCTATGGCATGCACACATCCAGCCGGAACACAGATGTGCTCCTTGGGTTCAGGCCGAAACCGGTAGAGAACCTCTGACTCACGACCCGATCGGAAGCACTCAACGATCTCCTCCTTTGAGGGGCCCTCGCGAAAGCCCAAAAAGATCTCTGCATGTTCTTCTGTGGCCATCACCAACCACGATTCCGGCTTTCCATCTTGATGGCTCGGGAGGCGCTCGTCGCCCCGTGCGGGATGAACCTGGAGGGAGAGAACGTCTTGGGCGTGGATCCACTTGAGCAGCAGGGGGCAGTGTGAGCCCCACTGAGAGTGAACTCCAGAGCCCAGAATATGCGGGTTGCTTTCCATCACGACCTCTAGCGGAGTTCCTGCCTCGTGGTTTTCCCAAGCATCCCGCAACCGCGAGGGGAAGGGGTTGCCTGTGGACACTTCCCACGACTCGCCCACACGAGGAGGCAGGCTCTCAGAGCCCTTGAGCTGGCCTTTGACCTGCGGGATGAGGGAACCCCCCCATGGCGTGCGGCTGGTGGGCACGCAGTTGAAGGCCTGTTGGGGCAAGATGATCCGTTGTGAGTGAGGCACTCCCGAAACTCCAGCAAAGTGTTCAGAGCAAAGCGAGGATCATCATAGACAATGGCATGAGTGTCAATGTAGAATCCGCGCACTAAGAAATCAATCAAACTTGCCGCTTGGAGAATGGCTTTTGCTCACTCAACTGAGGATCCAGAACTTTAAAGGTTGGGCCGACACGGGCCGTTTGAGGATGGCACCTCTCACACTTTTTTTCGGAGCCAACAGCTCCGGAAAGTCGAGCATTGGCCAGTTTTTGATGATGCTCAAACAAACCGCCGAGTCGTCTGATCGTAAGGCTGTGTTTTACCCGGGTGGGCGCAATTCTCCCGTACAATTGGGCTCTTTTCAAGAAATGGTCTACGGTAGAAAGCTCTTGGTCTGGAACAGCACCTGAGAGTGTGGGCGACAGCGGTGAAAACACAACTGCTGCTTTGCTGGCGGCTCAAGGCCGGAAGATTCAGTGGGGATTCGGCAAGGCTTCGAAAAATGTCTCCCTGAGAGAAGCGGTCGCGATTAAACTTAAGTCCCACGCTCGAAGACTGTCAAAACTGCGTTTGACTTTCTTGCGCGCATACCGGTTCAATACGATTAATTCGAATCAAAACAAGATCGTCTTTCGGCTCATGTCCCCGGAGGGAGAAAAGATGATTGGGGATGTGGCGCAGTTTGGATAGAAAATAGATACGCGACTTCGAAATATGCTGTCTTACTGACGGCAGCACACTGTCTACCCGGTTCCGGTTCAGAGCGTGAAGGTGTGCTGGTTCACGAAAACCCACAGGGGTTTGTCCTGAGTTCGGGCGATGGAAAAGTGTTTTTACCATTCGCGATTGTAATACCTGGTAGTGCTGAATCTGACTGGCCTAATCAATTGCGTGGACATGACGATTTCGCATTGATTGCAATTCATAAAGAGAAGCTTTCTGGTGCTCAACCTGCACAATTATTTGATCCTTCAGCGACTCAATTACCTAGCGTGAAAAAGGCGGTTTTTGAAAAATTTGTATTCGCTTACAATGAAACTGCGGGGAAAAACTACGGTCCAAATAGCGTTGTGTCTTACCTACCCTCGGCGGAGAGTTTGTCTGGTTTGCAGATTGCGACAAGCTACTCATTTGGTTCCGCTGGACTGCGGTACTCTCATCAAAGAGTCGAAAACCCTCAGATTGATGAAGCGAGGTGCAAAGATTATGCACAAGGCGTTGCTGGATGGACCTGGAATGACAAAAAAAGTGTTTGTGTGTACCAAGGTGAGGTTTCCGAGCTTCAACTTGGCAAGATGGGAAAGCTCCAACGTCTTCAACATCGAATTTTTGCGATAAGCCCTGATAGGCGTTCAGCTGTGTTGCTATCCGGCAAGGATAAGGGAACATGTCTGCATGACTCAGGGTCTCCGGTTTTTCTGGACACGGACGGTAAAAACCCAGTTGTTCTGGGTCCTCTCTCTGGGGGCGTGAAAACGAAAGCTAACGACTGTGGCGGAAGTTATGCGATCCTAGATATGCCACTTGCAAGAAAAGAAGTTTTTGAGCGGACAGCTGAGATGCTAGCCAAGACTTTCTAACCTGCAAGGTGGAACGTCTGATGAGAAAAATGGCGGCAGAGCAATTGAAGTCCAGTCAAAAAGGGTGCATCAAGAAAAAGAACAGGTCGATCCCGTTGACGGTTGTCTTAGTCAGGACAGGTTCAAAAATGCTAGGATAGATGGAGTCGAGAAGCGGAAGGATTTGAAGTTCCAAACCTTCGAGAAGACATAATCCACTTTTGAAATTGAACTCCTGCACTGTGGGTGCTTTTTGAAAACCAAGAATAGGTGAGAAATGTCAAATTTCCAAGTCTGCCTGCAGAAACCGCATCTGCTGCGATTTGTGTTTGTGGTGGGTTTTTGCACGGTGAAACTCTCTTGCATTTCGGACAGAAGCAACAATTCGAGTGTGAAGTTTGAAGAGGCTTCCGGTTTCAAGACCGAAAGGTTTCGTCCCATCGATTGTTCTGAAGAACCCGGCTCTGGTAGGCCCAAAAACCCTTTGCTCTTGGAGCACCCTTCAAACTCAGAGTTGGGAAAATTCAGTTTCGATCTTTGCAATGGCGTTTCTTTTGCGGCCATTCAAAACTTTGCTGAAACCGAGTCGTTTGAAAGCGGCACCGAGTTTCTGCAGGGCCTCAAAAACGACGAACGGTTTTCCGGGTTTTTCAGAAACTATGTGTTGATGTATTCTTCAAGAAGTGGAGAAGGAGTTGATGTCTCCGTTTTGTACCCTCGAGTGTTGAGTTATCAAGATGCCGTCACAATGGCTTGGACAGGTGAAATATTCGACGGAACAAAAAGAGTGGACAGGCATGGAGAGCTTTTCGTTTTTTTGGAATTTGACACCAATGAGATGAGTTTTGTTCCCCACTCCATAGATTTTTCATCCGGTGCCGCAGTTTTCGATTCCAACGTTGAAGATTGCAGCTCATGCCACGGAGATCCGATGCGTCCCATTTGGGAATCTTATCATGGCCAGCTATCCCACTGGCTTGGTGCCATAGACCAGTTTGACTCAAGCGCTAAGCCCAAATCAGTTGAAATCTTCAAAACATTCTCACAATCCCTCGAAAATCGCAGCGACAAGCGTTATGGCTTGCTGATGAAAGACGTCTACTTTGACTCTCAAACACAAAGACACTTTCGGTCTCAACCCTCTCTCAAGTTCACTCACTATCTGCACACCTTAAACGCTGAGCGCGTGATGGCACATCTCGAAAAACTCCCAAATCACTACGAGTATGCCATTGCAGGGGCAAAAAGACGTTGCAACAATGTTGAAGAATTCTTTCTCGACACAAAGGAAAGATCCCTCAGTCAAATGAAAGAAGAGTTGACGAAAAACCTCAGCGACAGAAAAAAATGGGTGCTGGATGCCCTCAAGCAAGACTCTCAGAAAGTGGTTCTGCCAGCCTACGACACCCTGGAAAGGAACATTGAAGCGAACTACAGCGATCTTGGAATGCCTGGACTTGAGCACTTGGCCTATGTGTTACAAGACTCGGCCTTTCCGGTCACTCATTGGACACTTGATTTCATCCCGGCGAAACCGCATGCGGCGTCATTCCGATCGTGGCAAGGGAACTTCAATTTGAAGGGCTCTAGCAACTGGAAGAAAAAACGAAACAAACTGAGTGGATACCTCTATGAACGGTACGTCATTCCCTTCAAAAACATGAGCTGTGAAGAGCTCGCTACAAAGTCGAAGAATCTTCAACGGAGCTGACTCTAAAAACCGAGGTGGATCTTGCTCGCTTCCAACAGCAGAGAGACCGGAAAGAAGGTGGAGTGGCTCATGCCCAATGACTTTCGTCTGTCGTCCGGTCACGCATTCACACTGAGGATAAAACCGGCACCAGGGTTTGATGGGATCGTGAACTGCGTACTTTTGAGCTATGACATCGAACAGAGATGACTTGGAGCTGGAGGGGCAGCCCGGTGGATACTCAAGTCCACTTTAAACTTCGTTCGGTTTCTCCAATAGAAACTGAACTCGTCCTTGTGCATGAAGGCTTCGAAGGAGTGTCTGCGATTTTGACAAGCTTCATTCTTCAATTGGGATGGAAGACTTCTCTCCTCAGTAAAAAACTGCCTGCAACCCTCGCACGCCTTTCTTCTCGATCCTGAATAGATTCTTCCTAGATCCTCGACAAACAAACCTTTCTTGCGGAAAGGGAGGCTGAAAACAGGCCGGTTCCTGACTTTGTCAAACGGGAGTTTGAAGCTTTCCTGAAGTGCGGCATCCTAAGCAACCCGTCAGCAATAGGGTTGAAAATACCATAGATAACAGCATGTTATAAGCCGCTTTCGCAGGTTCTTCATTTGACATATCAACCCATACCGACACATTAAGCTCTCGTGTTTCGTTGTTTACAGAGGTCGAGACGCAAAGAGTGTACCAACAGCATGGTGGGCTAGATTTCACCCTCATCCTGGTCAAGTCAGAGACTGGCACGTCAGTTGCTGCCTTCCCATGAGACAAAGTTCACCAAATTGGAGATCACAAATGAAATTTGCACCAATCACCCTTCTTGTTGCTGTATCCCTTGCTGTTTCAGCCTGTTCTGCCAAGCAGAACGAGCAGTCAGAAGTTAACTTTGGCAAAGGGAACTTGGTTCCAGCTTTTTTTATAGGTGGAATACTCTTGATCATTGCTGAATCAGCGATTTCGGACATTAAGGAGTATGGCTCTCTTGAGGCGGCGCAAGAGGCACGAGATGCAGACATCGCTCGGCAGAATGCGGCTGCTAACTACCACACACGAGATTACGAAAACGACAAAAAACGCAGTGAAGAACCCTTTAGCAAGCCTTTGCTTAAGCTTGCCAAAGAACGTGCGGTTATGCTCGACAAAAACTCTCTGCATGCAAAGGACAAACTCTTTTATCCCAGGGCTGCCTATCAGTTCACGCTAGAAGAAACTAAAGACGGTCATGAAATCGGAATTGCGCCATCACAGGTTGGTGTTCAAGACAATGAAATTGGCTATTCTGTGATCAAACCGTTCGCGCAAAAAGCAAGGTTGAGTCTTGTGGTGGGGCCGAACAAAGAGCCGATCACTCCAAAGTTCATCGACTTTAAGTCAAACACACTCGAGATTCCAGTGGGAGTTTGGATGCACGAGGTACCCTATCATGATGAGCACGGAAACCTTAACAAAACGAAGATTGCGATTGTCGAGGTTAGGGAAGATGGCGAAGTTTCTTTGATTGGTCTCCACGATCGCGAGGACTTTCAATAGCTGGGTTAAAGAGCTTTGACTTAGCTGACCGCAAGAGGCTCTCGCCGAGTGTGATGTTCGGGTCAGGTTTCTGTGCGAGGGTTATGTCAGATCTCTCCATTCTAAGAAACAAAAGTCTTCATAGGGAGCCTTCTCGTCACATCACTCCACAACCCCGTCAGCGCCGTTTGTTGCGGTGCCTGCGGCGGTTCCGCCGCTCACGTTGAAGGCGCCCGTGAAAACGTCTGCTGAGGCGCTCACAACCACTCTCCCTCCGGCTCCAGCGCCACCGGGTCGGCTGGTTGAGCCGTTGGCGGTTCCGCCATTTCCACCTGCAGCCGAGATGGAGCCGTCTCCTTGAAAGGTGATGGCGTTGAGTTCCACGGTTCCACCTGAACCTCCCCCGGCTGCGCCGTAGGAAGTGGAAGCGGTGTTGCCGCCGGCATTGCCATTTGCGGTCACCGTGCCAGTGATGTCGAGGGTTCCGTTGACGTCAAGCACAATGAGACCACCGCCGGCACCGCCGGCCGCATAAACCGAGCTGCCCCCTGAGCTTCCGTACTTGGAGTCTGTGGGAAGGTAGCTCACCCCACCGCTGGCTGGGGTGGAGCCGTAGGTACCGCTTGCTCCACCAACGCCCACATGACCGGCACCCGCACCTGGGTATGACGCCCCGCTCGTGGTGTTTCGTGGCCCTGCACCTGGGCCAAGGCCATTGGATTGGCCCGTGCCGGTGATTGCAGCAAAGCCCAGTCCGTTGGCCGTGAGGGTACCAGCAATGGTGGCAGCATCTGCGTCCAAGTTCACGTTGCCCTGCAGGGTTGCGCCCGCTTCGACGGTGAGGGTTTTTGTGGTGATGTTGAGAACATCGTTGCGGTACAACCTCGCGGTGTCTTTCACCTGCAAAGACTCTGAGGGCTCCAGGTCATCGCTTCCCGCCACAAACACCAGGGCGGAACCCGACACAATGATGTGACTCGGCTGGCTTCCGACCACGGGCGTGTGAACGCTGGCCGGCTGAGTGCTGGGCCCGGTTGAGTTGTAGGTGTGAGTCCAATGGGTGCCGTCGTAGAACAAGTACACTCCAGAAGCACCGGCCTGTGCTGTTGCTGAGGTTGTGCCCCCGTCGAGCAACACGTTGCCGCTGAAACTGGACGTGGGTGCGTTCACAGAAACAACACCCCCACTTCCGGCTCCGCCTTCACGCGTAGTCGAAGCGCTGTTGTGACCCCCATTGCCGCCGCGGACATCGAGAGTGCCCGCTCCTGAAAGGTTGAGGGTTGTGATCTCAATTGTGCCCGCAGACCCTCCGCCGCTGGCTCCAAAACTACTTGAGGACTCGCCTTCGCCGGCAGCACCACGCGCGGAAACACTGCCGTTGAGGGTGAGGGAGTTGCTGGCGTTGATGGTGATGAGACCACCGCCAGCCCCGGCATAACCGTTTTGGGAAGCGCCGCCGCCACTCCCTTTCTTATCGGTGGCGGGCACATAGGCGCTGCCACCGGCCTTGGGAACAGAACCGTAAGATCCCGAGAGCCCACCTGCGCCCACATGGCCAGCGCCAGAGCCAGGGTAGCTGGCACCTCCAGTGGCGCCAACTCCGGCTCCCGGCCCCTGACCATCGCGAGCCGATGGGGTGCCGCCCGCATGACCCAGCCCATTTGCGCTGACGGTGCCTTCCACCATCATGTCGTCAACAGTGATGTTCGAGTTGGCTGTGATGTCTCCTGCTGCTCCCACGTTGATGGTGTCGGCTTGAATGGTCAGATCCACAGTTGCATCAAGAGTTCCGTTCACGGTGAGCGTTTCAGCGAGCAGAGGGTCTGTGGTTTTGAAAGTCATTTCGCCTGTGGCTTCAATGGTGATCGACTCAGCAGCGACCCCCCAAGCATTGTTCACCTCAACTTGAGCACCACCCGCCACAAGAATGGTCTGCACCGCTGCTGAGGGCAGGGCTGTGAGCACCGAAGTGGGAACAGCTGAGTCGGGCGCACTAAAGGAAATGTGTTGGTGGGTGCCATCGCTCTTGATGTAAATGCCACTGGAGCCTTTTTGCGCGTCGCCGTCGGCACCACCGCCCTGGGTTGAAACCGTTCCCGTGTGGGTGTTGGTGGTGGCGATCACAACGATGCGTCCGCCGGAGCCTCCGCCGCCATCTCGTGTGGAGTTGGTTGTGGAGTTGCCACCCGCACCGCCTTCAACGCGAAGGGCTCCTGCTCCCTGGAAGGTTGTTGCAGACACTTCAATGGTGCCTCCGGAGCCTCCGCCACCACTTCC
>JANQPW010000223.1 GCA_028285285.1 Silvanigrellales bacterium | reverse complement strand
CTCGCGAGCACAACTCCTCTGTTGACGTCACACGCAGGCGGTTTGTCTTATGTGCTGGTGCCTTCACATTTGGGGTCCTCTCAGGAAAACCAAGCTTTGCAGACACACCGACAGTCGAAGAACGAGGTCGTCCTGAAGTTGCAGACTGCATCACGGGCGCCAACGTGTTCCAGGAAGGCAAAGAACCCACGCTTCCGGAGATGATCACGTTTCTGGAAAAAAACAGGGGCAGACCATGGTTGGGTCTCAAGACATTTCTGCGGCTCTTGCCTCAAAGCTTCATGAAGAGTTTTACTTTGGCCCGAGAAAGCCGATCGCTACAGCGCTCAACTCCGCAGCGCCCTCGCGCCATCGTGTTCGGAGACTCGGGACAAACCATTTTGACGTTCATAGAAAAAGACGGGAACCAAGAGCATGGTGAAATTGAAGTCATGGGTTTCAACAAAGAAACATTCACTCACGAATTTAGACGGTTTGAATTCACCGACAATGGTCCGGAAGTTTCAGAGCCCAATCCGGAGATCTGTGCCTCTTGTCACCAACAAGACCGCAGTGATGGAAAAGAAGCCTTCATGCCCATCATGACGCAATACTCGTACTGGCCGAACACGTACAATCTCAACGAAGCAAAAATCGAAGGAGGACGGCTCCGGACCTATGAAGAATACGTTGACGAGATTGAAGACTACCTAAAGTTTCGAATTCGCGTCAGCACTCAGTCAGACTCTCTGAAGCTCGTAAAAACAGGCTTGCGTGCCCATAGCGATCCTCTCCTTCTTCGCAACCGGAGAGGGGTGAAAGTCAATGAAGTCACCCTTCCCGTCGACCCGGAAAAAACGATCTATGGCGTTCTCCCCTTCCAAGATGACCCCATGGATCCCTTTGTGTTCACATACACAGGTGTTGATGACCAATCGCTCTATTGGGAGAAGATTCTGAAGGCTGGCAACCCATACCAGCAGAAGCCCACAAACAACAAAATCATAACTCCAACCTACCTGCACCGGCCCAACTTGAGACTCACGCGACTGCTCGCCAGGCAACGTGCCCGAGCCATCGCCGAAGAAATCTTTCAGAGTTCGAAGATTTTCCAACAGATGCCCCACGCCATTGCTTTGAGTTACTGCGCCACGAATCGGTCTTTTGCGCCAGATCACAAAGACGCTCTCTCTGAAGTGGGGCTTGCGTTGCACAAGTATGCCGACAAGCTCACAAAAGATCTTCCGCTCAGACAAAAAAAAGAAAGCAAAAAAACAGAGGATAAGTCACCCCTTGAAGACGCCATCACTTGGACAGTGCTCAACAAAAGGTCGACGGAGCTGAGCAGCCGCTACCTCGAACGAGTGTTGTTGATTGAGTCAGGCTTGAACACCTGGAGCATCATACCCCCTAAAGACGAGCGCTTTTTCTATGAATTCTACACCAAGGAGTCGCACATCTTTTTCATGGATGGACGTTTCAACCTCACCCAACAGGTGATCACTCATCTCTTTGCCCGGTTGATGCAACTGGGAGAAGTGCCCACACCCCAAGGGCAGTACTCCGATAGCGACTTGAACTACTATAAACGCCAAAATGATGTTTATGATGCTCCCGACTATGTTGGAACTGAGAAGTTCCGCAAAGCACTGGATGAGCTCACCGTGGCCGATACAACCGGCACTCGAGCTCCCAGAAGATATAGAATCGCGTCTCGCGATCATTCGGCTTACTGCAAGAGCCTAACCCTGCCGGCTCTTCGTGAGGCTCGGGCTTTCCGTGAAAAACAAAACTCACCCAATGAGTCAGAGACTGACGCGCAGACCGAGAACAAACAGCAAGGAGAGTGAGACCGCGTTTACACTGTCACTCCCTAGACCTAGAAGTTCTTCCTTGGCATAAGCTTTGCAACCCTCTTGGCGCAATCATAAAAAGAAAAGTTCGAAACTCGAGAGGAGTATCTGGTGAAACTCAAAGTTGTGCCCATTCTAGTTTCTTTTATTGCAATTCCAGCACTGTCTGCCTGTGGTGCGCTCGAAGGGGAAACCCAACCTGGAGCTACTGAGCAAGCCATCTATTTTCAGCCTATTGGAGCTGACCAAAAAGTTGTCATGTACCTTGAAGGCATCAACAACAATGACTTTGTTCGTGCCGTTTGTCCGAAGGGTATTGCCAAACCCAGCAAAGAAACATGCACTCAGCACCGAATTGTGGCCAACACAGAGCAGGTGTTTGAAAAAGCAGTTCAAATTGCAGAAAGTGAGCAACGGGTGGTTGGCACCAAAACCGTGAGAAACAAAGAAAAACAATTCCTCACTGAAGAAGACAAAGAGGCCCTTCGCACCTACAACAATGTCTACCGCGACATCGGCAAACTCCACGCCTCAAAGACATACTGGGAAAATGTTTGGTACTCTTACCCCCCAATGGTTCGAGAAGGTCGCGTGAACGCCATCAGTGAAGTCACAACCGAAAAGTTGAAAATCGTGCGCTACACCCACAAGGGAAAGATCTCCTACAAAGTTTCCAATACCCGATTCTCCGGACCAACTCTTGACGCTATCAATGCTTATGTGTCGATTCAAAAACTTAAAAGAAGAATTCAACGGCTCAGGGCGGCACTCAACAAGTTGCGTCCGGACTATCTCGCAGCCGACGACAAGCGCAAAAAGCTTGAAAGGCAGGCAGCTTCTGGAATTCCCGATCGCTTGAGTGAGAAACTCTACTTAGACGAAGTTGCTCGCCGTGCATTCTTTGGTCGATCAGGAGTTTTTGGAGGGCGGGCCTACGATAGAACATATCTTCGAACGAAGCTAGGAAGCCAAATGGCCTACCCCTTTGACGACGTGTGGGAGTCGGGCAATGAAAAACGTGGCATGAGGCGGTTCGACTTCTTGCTGGCCAATCTGCTGAGCGACTCTGTGCTGGAGCTCACAGGTGGGCCCAAGCTCCCAGAGTCACTCAAAAAGCAAATTGACTCTGAGTCAACCGACTGAAGCCACAAAAGCCAGCTGGAACGCAGGCTTCAGAGAGGTGTACTTCTCACTGCTCCGAGTCGCCATCAACAAAGGGAACGGCGTAGCATTCGCCGGTCAGTGCGCTTGCTGTAACACCTCCCACAGAAGTTGGCTCTGAGAACTTCTTATCGACTCGAATCAGGGGGAACTCTGGATTGGCTCTTTGCCCTCTTTGGAGTTGCCCTATGGCTCCTGCCAGCAGACTGCCTTCGGGTGCAACCACATTCACAGAAAGAACGCTTGCATTCCCGCCATCATTGAGGGACTGAAAGAACACGGTGAAGACTTCGGGTTCTTCAATAAGGTTCGCAAAGAAGAATCGATTCACAAAAATTTCTCTCTTGCGAAAAGAGACTGAATTGAGCTCAACAAGTTCTGACGTTGTTGAATCTGTTACCGAAAGTGAGCACTCAATTTCACGAAATCGAACACGATTGTCTTCAGGGTTTTCTGCTCCGTCGGCAAGTGCTGAAAACCCTGAAAAAGAGGAAACAGCAAAAACAGAAGCGAATCCAAAAAGCATATTTTTAAACATTTTCTCACCTTTCTTGTTGGTGTCAGAATTGACAAGAGGAGACTACCATCGACCGTTTTATTTTGGAGGAATGAGAGCAGCCAGGTCTCTGACAGTGTCCGAAAAATACGTCAACAAAAAGTTAACAATTAAGGAACAAAATTTATAATGCGGCTACCCACAATGCGCATATTTTCCGGCGCGTCAAATTTCAAGACGCAACACTGATGACACATTGTCATTCTTGGGGCCTCAGCACAGCTGTGAATGCCGTGAACTCTTCGCGCACCCGACTCATTGAAAGAGGGATCTTGATGTATTTTCCCTCTCTCCAGAGCTTGGTTTGATCAGCCAAATTCTCATTGAGCATCCAAGAATCTTGGCCGCCGTGAAGCACAAAGTAGTTTTCATCAAGAGATGACAAGTCGCTAATATGTCGAGCACTAGCCCCATAGGTGACATTTTCTCTTTTGAGCGAAAAAGGACGGCCATACTTGTTGAGCGTGTCACTACCACCACTCACGGGATAGTCTTCCAGGCGAAACCGGGAACCAATAAAAGGAATCATGCCAAAAAGAGTGCTCTGGCTCTGACGAGTAAAGGAACCCCAATTCGGGTAGGAAGTGAGCACTTCATCGATCTTGCCGAGCGATCGTTGAACGAGCTGAACCAGGTCGCTTTCCGTCTGTTCTTCCACCCATGGAGCAAGAAGGACCTTCCAATTGGCATTCTTGCTCACCTCCTCTCTCAAAATGCTTCCTTCCTCATATCGCTGCAGGTATCTCTGCCAAAGCGAATACATCAACACATGAAAAACCACCGCACCCTCACTGTCAGCTTGATACCGACCATCCCACGCTTCAAGTTTCTGGAGATGGGCATGTTTCCAAACCGATGGCTCCGATCTCACTCTCTCCAACAGGAGGTCTTTGAGATCAAAAGCCGACTGAGAAAAGACATCGAGTTGGAGCTTGATGAGATCGTCAACAGTCACATTTTCCATGGGGTCAGCAAGCTGCTTGAGCCGGTTCATGCGATCGTTGTTGGCATAGCTGAAGCTGAAGGGAATCGCGGGATTGGCAAAGGGTTTATTGTTTGCCGAAGCAATAAAGCCCTCTTTGGGGTTGAAGGGGTTTGGGTGCTGGGTGGGAGCCAGCACCCCCACAATGGGGTTGTCGGTTTTTTTGACCAGTGACAGTGTCAGCTCAGGCTTTTTCAAAACAGGCTGCCCATACGCACCGACCATGCCAATGTTTCCTTTTTTATCGGCATAAAGCATATTCATAGCAGACACTCGGTAGTTTTTGAATGACGACTTAAAGTCTTCCCAGCCACTTGCGCGGGCCACCTGCAAAAATGACTGCACTTCGTCGGAACCTTCTTGCCCGAGCCATTTGAGGGAGACAGAAAAGGGAAGGCTTTCAGAATCAAAAAAGCCAACGTCACTGAGAACAGGGCCTTGTTTCGTTTCCCTGATTTCCGCTTCCGAATCAAACCACCATCTGCGCTTAATCGTTTCCGTGCGCGTTGAGATATCTCGCGATGGCAGATCGGAAACATCATAGAGATGGGTGCTGATGGCTCTCATGTTGGTACCGCCCCAAGCAATGTCTCGGTTCCTCCCCACACCAATAATGGGAACACCCGGAATCATCAGACCAAAGGCATGATAGCGAGGTGACTTGATCCCCACCATGATCCAGAAATTAGGAAGGGACAAGCCAACATGTGGGTCACTCGCAATCATAGCTGCACCAGACCTCGTTTTCTTGCCGGAGAAAACAATGGAGTTGCTACCCGAACGCGAGAAAGAACGGAGGATATCTGAGAGATCACTCCCTATGGCATTGTTGTGGCTCGCAATGTCGGTTTGGAGCTTCTGCAACGAGTGATGGAAAGCCAACTCCCAATCTCCCCTCTCTGCATATTTGAGATACTTCAAATAGGTGATCCAAGAGAGATCGGCGGCAACCAGACGAGAAAGCGTAGCAACTTCCAAAAGAGTGTAAGGTTCCAGATCGTGATCCATCAAGCTGTTGGTAGTGGGTGTTTCTTTCAACCCGGCTATGGTCCAGTTCAAGCCTCTTGTGAAGTTTTCTAGCCACTCACGGCTTTCTGTGCTCATGATCTGGAGAGACCGCTGGGCCGATTCCTTGAAGTTGATCAAACGCAGAGCATGATCGATCTGTTGAACCTGCGGAAGGGGTCCCGCCATCTCGCTGAGTCTTCCTTGAGACACCGCACGCATGAGCTCCAACTGGTCAATGCGAAGGTGTGCGTGAACAACGCCCACAGCAAAGGCCAAATCTTTGTCATTTTCCGCTTCGATAAAGGGAACAGAATGCCGATTCCAATAGATCCGCACTTTGTTCCGCACAGGAGCTGGATCTGATCTGAGCTGATCGAATCTCTGTTTTTGGCTGAGATGATCAGGAAACGTGAAGAAAGTGCGACAACCCATCAATACGAAGAAAAATATCACAAAAACAAAAGCAAGAGCCTTGAATCGAGTCACGTGTGGCGGGCCTCCATTGAAGATTCTGTCTCAGGCACCTGAAAGATCATATCCGGACTGAGCTCGGTTCGGTACTGAACATGTGACGGAATGCCGCATGACACGAAAATGACAAAAAGCGAACTCTCCTGGGTTTTCGAGTCAGTACTTTTGCAAAGCCAGCTCTAGAATTCCGGAATAACAAGAGAAGTTTCTTCATCTGCCTGCCTGTCCTGGAATGAAACTTGCGTGAAAGGCCATCGCGGGAAGTTACTGAGCCAGGAAACGAAAGGCAGACCTGAAATGTCCACAAAGCACACCACCACAATGCTGTGTCAGCGGCTCACGGCAGTATTTTTCTTGCTCTTCGGCAGCTCCTTCTTTGTGTCATGTTCTGTGAGCTCGCTCAGCGTTTTTCAAAAAAAAGAAGACACTGAACAGCTCTCAAGGTGCCGGGAGCTTCAAAACCTTGCACCAACCCTCAAGCTGGAATCGGCCGAATTCCTCACCTTGTATGTTGAGCCCCTCCAAGGGCTTTCTAATGAGTATCAAATTCGAGAACGCATGAGCACCCACGAGTGGCGCTGCTTGAAGCAACAGTTCGCACACTTCATGAAAAGGGTGAAGAGCTTCGATGATGACATGACCTACGCTCAAAAGTCTCAAGTTTCCTTGGCGATTGCAGCGCTGGGAAAAGCCCTGCAAGTTCCTTCTCCTCCTCCCTACACTTTGAGTGATGTTGTTTTGAGCGACGAAAACCTTGCGACATTTCGCAGCTCAGACCATCTGTTAAATCTCCGAGACATTCGAAAACTCCTCCTCAAGGTTGAGACTCAGGAACAAGAGGAACGTGCTCTCCAGCTCATCAACCACACCGATGGAGGCGTCTGGACCGATTTTAAACACAGGTATCAGGGGCTCTTTCTTCACCTAGAAGAAGACATCGCTGAGTATTTTGCCCAAGTTCCTGAGGAAAAGATGGAGGTGACCTCAAGGCTGCTTATGAAAGCCCTTTTCAGGTCGGCCTACTCATTTTCAAAAGCCACACAAGGGGTTGAGATCGACTTTTTGGAGATGCAGATCCAACACATGCGGCGAAGTGTGCAAAGAGCCAACCCTTCCTCAAGAATGGCCAGGAGCCTTCGCAAGGAACTGGAGCAAACAGAGAAAAAGCTCCGGCAAACACGTGAAGAGGAGTATGGGATTGTAAAACTGAAAAAAACGCTCAGAGACATTCTCAAAACTCGGAACAAAAGCTTGGAAAGCGTTGTTGATGAGGAGTTTTTGGCAACTCAGTCCCAACTGCGGGAGAGTTTTCCCGTCGCAAGCTTAGAAATCAAAGAAGGGGATTCCTGGGCTCAGTTTGGGTTGGGTGGAATTGGAGAAATCTTTTCACGACTGGTGCGCTCACCTTCAGGACACACTCACAGTGGCGTGGTTTTGCGCGTGGTGGAGGAGGGTTTGCCCATGTATATCTCTTCAGAGATCAGCAGCACGCTCACCCATCTTCCTTTGCAGACCAGAGGAAGAACATTCATGCGCCCCAAGTTTCCACTCCCTCAGTCCATTTCGGAAAGAGCTCTCAAAAACGCGGCTCAATTTGACAAGATTCTTTTCGATGTGATGTACCGACCTGGATTTGAAAAGTCGAAGGGGCAGGCTTTCTTGTACTGTTCTGAATACGTGCACTTCTTTTACAAACACCTCCTCGATCCTCAAGGTGAAGCATTCGAGTCTCCCTATGACACAACCGACAATTCGTTGGTTTCAGCCACCGAGAGTGTCCGAAAGAACCTCGTGAGGTTGGGGTACGATCCCGATTCAACATACTACACGCCGGGAAATCTCATCTACTCCCCAAGA
>JANQPW010000219.1 GCA_028285285.1 Silvanigrellales bacterium | reverse complement strand
ATCTCACCGCCGGGCCTCACACACTTCACATCAACCGACGAACGCTGGTTGTTGCGCGACACGCTGTTGATTGCGTGCGCCAAAGCGCCGATGTGATCGGCGGCCACAAAACCAAAGAGCCCTAAGCCAATCATTCTTTGGCTATCAACGCGAAAGAGCTCTGCAGCGGCAGCGTTGGCAGCCACCACAACACCTTGGCGTGTTAAAACCAGGTTGCCAACGGCAGACTCGGAAAAGAACTCTCCCATCATTTGCGAAGAGGCCTCAAGTGCCTGTTTTTCCTGCGTACAAACGCGATAGCTTTCTTGAAGGCGAAGGAAATGCCAATTCAACTCGTCGAGACGAACGGCAACTCGCTGAAATTCTGGACAGGAGATCTTATCGGGACTTGAGAGGAGTTCTGCTTGCGCGGTCTCTAAAAGTGCAGCCCACTCGTCTTTGAAGCTATCAGGCTCGTGCAAAACCTTACCTCAGTGCTGTCTCTACCTTTTTTTCATACAAACTTTTCAAAATGATAACATTTGGCCTCCTGGAAACTCAACCACAATGCCGGAAAGAGTCCAGAGTTTGACTGGTCACACGAGCCGTTCTAGTCATTTACCTGATAGAGACTTCCCCAATATGAGAAAAATGTGGCGCACTCGCCAAATGGAGAAGGTGAACATGCTGATCTATGCTGCCGAAGATGATGTCGACGATCGCGATTGGCTCCGTCGTGAATTCATCAAACCAAAAGATTGGCGGCTCCAGCTTTTCAAAAGCGGACGCGAACTCCTCACCGCTTTGAAGCACGGCAAGCAGCCAGACTGTCTCCTGTTAGACATGAGCATGCCAGAGGTTGATGGCTTCGAGGTCATGGCTTTCTGGCACGAGAATGGCCTCGGCCACATCCCAATTTATGTGATGAGCTCTTCCCAAGGCCACGAAGAAATTCTCAGGGAGCGAGGCTGCCACCCCACTGCGTTTTTGCGAAAGCCTGTGTCTCAGCAAGAGTTTGCAAAGCTCTGGACGCAAAGGCCGGCTGTTTAGAGCGACGTGGTTCCAACAGCCCTTCTTCAGCGCAGTTGAATGGGAATCGTGAAGCCAACCGTTGTTCCCACCCGTGGTTGCGACTGAATCCAGATTTCTCCGCCATGCCGCTGCACGATGCGCTTGGAAAGGGGTAGCCCAACACCCAACTTTCCTTTTTGCCCACCAAGGCTCAAAGAGCTAAAGATCTCAAAGGCCCGGGTCACACGCGTTGATGACATGCCCTTTCCATTGTCGGAAACGCCAAATTCCCACCAGCCCTTGAGGCTGTGCACCGAGATCTTCACGCGAACTTTTCGTTTTCCATAGGAATTCTCGAGGGCGTTTTCAATGAGATAGGAAAAGAGCTCGATCATCTGATTTGTGTCACAAAACATTTTGTCGGAAGGAGGGAGCTCTGGAACCTCAATATGAGCTTCGTTTCCGGCCCCCCGGAAACTCCGCACAGCCTTGCGCAACACATGAGAAATACTCACCATGCGGAAGTTGCTGCCTCGTGTTCTGAGTCGTGAATATTTCAACAACACATCGAGCATTTCGCGCATCACTTCGATGGATGCCGCCGATTCTTCACTTGCCTCCTTCAAACGTGACTTAGAGACCGCCCCCCGACCGGAGCAGAGTTTTTCAATACCTTTGTTTATTTGGGCGAGGCGACGCATGGGCTTGTGGAGATCGTGGGAAACCGCATAGTTGAATTCTTCCGCGTCGGCCGTGAGACGGCGCAACTCGTTAGCTTCTGTAAGGCTGGGCACCTCCACAAAAGACAACACAATGCCAGTTTTGCGTTTTCTGGCATCTTCGCCATGGTTTGTCTGATTGTAGGCCACTGCCCGAATGAGGTAGGCATTGCCAAAAAGCTCGACCTCGCGCGCAGAGCTTGCGCCTGATTTTGCCGTTTCTTTGATGAGCTGCAGAATCTCTTGCTGCTGAGAATTGAAGGTGATGTCGGTGATGCGCCGACCAATGTCTTGGGGCATCACGTTTATAATGGCCTGAATGCCCTTATTGTAACGTCTGATGCGAAGATTCCCATCTAGAAACATAATACCGATGTTGGAGCTTCGCAGAAGAAAGTCGATGTCGCTGTTTACTTGGGAAACCTCATCAATTTTTTCTTGGTGTTCCGTGTTGACTGTGTAAAGTTCTTCATTGACCGACTGCAGCTCTTCGTTTGAACTCTGCAGTTCTTCATTTGAAGACATCAATTCTTCGTTTGTGCTCTGCAGCTCTTCATTGGTGGTTTCCAACTCTTCGATCGTTGTTTGAAGAGACTCGCGCGTGCTCGTGAGTTGCTCCTCAAGGTTCTCAATGTGCTCCCGTGCGTGCTCCCTCGGATCATACACCTCAACCTTCTTGGGCTCCGGGCTTTCTTTCGCCAAGATCTCCTCAAACAGCACCATATAAGAGTTCACGTGCTCTCTGACCTGTGCTACGTAAGGCTTCACCCGAATACGAAAGCGGTCCCCGCTTCCACTGTCAATGCTCTTGCGCACCCCCTCAAACACCACCTCCTCGCCGATTTTTTTGGCGCGCGCCACAGCAGTGCTCAAGGCAAGCGACAACTCCCGATCGATCATCTTCAGAACATTGTTGGTGCTCTTGCCAGTTGGTATTTCAAGAAAGCGGCTCGCATCGCCAAAAACATGCATCAGCTCACAGTGTTCATCGATCAAAACACAGGGAGGCACGTATTCATTGAGCAGGCTCTCGTAAACGTGATTGATGCGAGGTTCACGAGCAGCCAGCGATGCAGCAACCACCTCACCACGTGGCCGAGACGCAGAGATAGGCACTTGGCGAAAGCCGGTTCCAAGACCCATCTGCGACACTTTCGCCAGCTTCACATCACGAAGTTTCTGGTAGATTTTTTGCGAGGAACCGACCACTATAAACTCACTGGCCAAATCACCAAGCGCTTCGCTCTTGCCCAGAAAAAGGTAACCGTTGCTTTTCAAAGAAAAATGGAACAGGGAAATGGCTCGCAACTGTAGTTCTGTTTTAAAGTAAATCAAGAGGTTTCGGCAGGAAACCAGATGAGTTTTGGTAAAGGGTGGATCTTTAATGGCATTATGGGGTGAAAAGATGATCGTTCGGCGCAATTCCGATGTCACTTCGTAACAATCTTCTTTCTTCACAAAGTACTTCTGCAATCGCTCGGGGCTCACATCTTGGGCTATGCTCTCTGGGTAGCGCCCCGTTGCGGCAATTTCGAGAGCCTCACGATCCACATCGGTGGCAAAGATCTTCAGCTCCTTTTGAATGGAGTTGACTTCTTTAAAGTCAAGAAGGCACATGGCCAAAGAATACGCTTCTTGGCCAGTGGCGCAGCCTGCCACCCACACACGAACCACATCGTCATCCGCTGCATTTTCAAAGACCCCAGGGATGACTTTCTCTTGAAGAAAATCGAAAGCCTCTGCGTTTCGGAAGAAGCGCGTCACACCAATGAGCAACTCGCTGTGCAGAGTTTTGAGTTCGGTCACGTCGCGGCGCAACAGGTTGATGTAGTCATCAAGACCCCGAAGACGGTTCACCTTCACCCGGCGCTCAATTCGTCTTTCAATGGTGGAGGGGCGGTAGTTGGCAAAATCTATGCCCTCAATGGTGAGCAGCAGGCTTGAGATGAGCTGGTGCTTGTCGGGCTCCCTCTCCAAATCAATGGAGTGCACCACAGACTCAGGGTTGCAAGCGTATTGAATGATGGCATCGGCCATTTCCTCGGGAGGCAGAACCCGATCGGGCAACCCATAGCGAATGACTCCTTTGGGCATGCCGTCAAAGCGGCACGAAGCGGGATCTTGAGCAATCACAAAGCCTTCGTGTTCTTTGATGCTGCCACACCCCCGAGTGCCGTCACTCCCCGTTCCAGAAAGCACAACACCAATGGCATTGGCACCATACTCGTTGGCCAAAGAGGTGAAAAACCAATCAATGGGCAATCTGAGCTGGACCTTCGGATCCTGATCAGAAGGTATCAATTTCAATCCACGCACGGTGAGGTTGTTTTTGGGTTGGATGAGGTAAATGCAGTTCGGGCGAATGCGCGTTTCTTTTTCAACCCGGTAGATCTTCATGCTGGTGTGGCGGGCCAAAAGCTCATCCATCAAGCTTTTGAAGTCTGGAGAAAGATGCTGCACAACAACAAAGGAAAGGCCAGTGTCAACGGGAAAATCTCGGAAGAACGAAACAAGCGCCTCAAGACCTCCGGCCGATGCACCCACGCCCACCAAAACCTGGTTTTTGACTTTTGCCCTATCGGTCATGTTCCCCTCCCGCTCGTGCAGAAGCTCCCGAGCATTTCCAAACCCCACTACCATTGCTAACGGATCTTCTCCAGTCAATCTTCTATGCCCTGCATGACCCCATTTTCATTCAAATACCCCCCTTGATAAAAGGCCGTGAAGTGGCGTAGAGTCGCAGCAGTCTTGCAGATGAGCACCCAAGCAAACGGCCACAAACGCCTTGCTGCCACCAGCAGGCAATGTGCTTCTCAAACCTCTTTTGGGAGATTGCAATGACCGCAGACACCGAAAGCCCCCTGGCTGCCGAGCGCATGGGTGCCACGTCGAGAGAGAAAATCGAGCCTGGCGCGCTCAAAGCCGTGTCTACACAAGCTGAAACGGCTTCGCACATTGTGGGAATTGGTTCTTCGGCCGGGGGTGTGGAATCCCTCGTAGAGCTCATCAGCCGCATTCCTCCCGACACACGCTGCGGCTACGTGATCATCCAACACCTTTCCCCCGGGTTTGAGAGTGTTCTTCCGGAAATTCTCAGCCGCCAAACCCGTCACAAAGTTGAGGTCGCTGCAGAGGGGGCGCTGGTGACGGCCGGAAGTGTCCACATGATTCCCCCTGGGAAGCTCCTCACCATATTTCGGGGGAGACTGATTATAGAAGAGCGCAAAGAAAGCGACTCTCACTCGTTTTTTCCCATTGACTACTTCTTCACCTCGCTTGCCAAAGACTGCCACAAACGCGCCATCGCTGTGATCATCTCAGGAACCGGCACCGACGGCGCTGAAGGTGTGCGCCAGGTGAAAAAAAATGGCGGTCACGTGGTCGTTCAGTCACCTGACACAGCGCGGTTCTCGGGCATGCCTCGGGCAGCCGTGGCCACAAACTCATTCGACATCGTTGCTGATTTGGAAGATATCAGCCAAAAAGTCTCAGGGATTGCTTCTGAAGACACGTCTCCCCTCCCCCTGGTATCGCCATCCAGCACCTCGGCCCGAGTTTTTGACAAGCTCACCTTTGCGATTAAAAATCAGTTCAGCCTCGACCTCGACTTCTACCAAGAAGGCGTTGTTCGCCGCAGAATCCACAAAAGAAAACGCATTGTGGGCTGCAAATCTGACGTGGACTATGTGCGACACGCGAGCGAAACACCCACCGAGCTGCTTGCACTCAGAGATGAGCTTGTGATGAGGACCTCGCATTTTCACAGCTTTCCCGACGCTCTGGAAGCCCTCCATGAGCTCGTTTTCCCAAATCTCCTGAACAGAGAAGTGGATCGCCGAACCATCCGCATTTGGGTGGTGGGCTGTTCCACAGGTGAAGACGCCTACTCCATTGGTTTTGCACTGGCCCATTGGCTCACAACTCAGGGCAATGCACTTGAGTTTAAGATTTTTGCCACGGACATCGATGAGAAGGCTTTGAAAATTGCCAGCCGTGCCGTTTACCCCGAGCACAACGTCGATCACCTTCCCGCGGAATGGCAGAAGAACTACCTGAGATTTGCCGATGATCACGCTTTTGTGAAGTCTGAGATCCGCGACCGAGTGACTTTTGCCACTCACAACGTGATGTCGGGAACACCCTTCCCTAAAATTGATCTGATCTTTTGCCCTCACCTCATCCACCTTCTGAAGGCGAAAGCGCGCAACTCCATTCTCAAGGCCTTTCAGTTTTCTTTGGCCCACCGCGGGTACCTCCTCATCTCCAAGAACGAGTCGATTCCCCGAAAGAACCAGAACTTTCATGCCCTCAGCGACGACGCATCGCTTTATCGCTGTGTGAATCCTGCGCGGAGTTTCTCAGGAGCCGGATCTGTGCTGGCACCCCCGAGCCGAGGAACAGTCACTTCTCGCGTGGAAGGCCTGATCAGCGACAGAAGAGTCACCGAGTCAACCCTCGCTATGGAGCTCTACGAGACCATTGCGCGCTTTCACATGGCTCCGTCCGTGGTTTTCACAGAAAGCCTGGAGATCAAGTTTTATTTTGGAGCCATTCGAGACTACCTCCTTCCCTTTTCCGGGCGGATCAGTCACGGGGTTTCCCAGGTGTTCCCCAGCTCGACAGCGCACACCTTGGAAAACCTGATGCGACAGGTCAATACCGACACCCGCTCTATAAAGGAGCGGCATGCTTCCCAACAAGAACTTGTTCAGGGAAGACTGGTGAAGCTGGTGGTAACAGAGATCAGTGTGTCGGCAAGCAGCGAGAAAATGTTTCTGGCCACCTTTACGCCCGTGGACTCAGCTGCTCACCCAAGCGATCCGAGCGCAATTTCCCAGGCCAAAATATCGGAAATTCAAACTCTTAATGAAGAGATTCAAAGACTGACCGCCGAACTTGTGAGCTCTCGAGAAGAGAAAATGAGAGCCATTGGCCAATTGGAGTCGTCAAACGAGCAGCTTCGTATGGCCAATGAAGAGCTGCAAACGGGTAGCGAAGAACTCCAGAGCACAAACGAAGAACTTCAATCGGTGAACGAAGAGCTCTACACCGTCAATGCCGAATGCCAGTTGAGGATCACCGAACTCTCTGAAATGAACAACGACATGCAGAATTTCTATGACGTTTCAGAAATTGGCACGCTCTTTGTCGACAAAGACTACTGCATTCGTAAGTTCAGCCCGCTGGCTCAAAAGGTTTTCAAACTCATTCCCGACGACATTGGCCGCCCCATAGGCCATTTTTCCACTGACTTCGATCTGGATTTTCAAGCAGCCATTCAACGAGTTTGCGAGGAGTTCACGACCTTTCAGGGAGAATTGACATCACGGCACGGGGCCGACTATCTTCTGCGCATTGCTCCCTATCGGTCTGACGATCACCGCATTCGCGGGGCCGTTCTGGTGCTGATAGACGTGGGCTCACTCAAACAAGCAAAACGGGCGCTCGACAACACCAACGAAGACCTCCTTTTTGTTCAAAAGCGCTGTTCCGACATTGTTTTGCAGCTTGATGGTGACGGCAAAATCACTGCTTCCAATCGGCACGACATTTCCGGAGGAGCGCCCTCACAGAGCAATCTTTTTGCGAAAGGAGTCGACTTCTTTCAGACAATTGTGGCATCTGATCGCAGTCGGGCGCGACGACGCATGCAGAACCTGTTGCTCAGCCCCACTCACGAATGCAGGCTTCGGCTGCACCACATCACGGTTCCCAACTCTCAGAAGCGAGTCGTGTGGCATTTTCGAGCCCAACTCGACGATCAGAAAAACCTCCGGTCTTATGTGGCGGTGGGCAAACCCGAAGACTCCTAGTTTCGCGGCTGCGAGATCACAAAAGCTGATCGAGGACTGCCTCTTCAAAAACGGGGGTGGCCCTCAACTCTCGGGCTTTCTGGAGCAGTTCGCTGCTGCGAACCGTCCAGGTCATCAGCGGCCTGCAAGAGTCGAGCACTTTTTGGCTCAGCTGCGCATTGAGGTCCTTCACTCCATAAGAAATGAAATCTGCTGCAACGGCCGCCGGATGATTCAATTCAGCAAGATCCGCAGCTTCCGAAGGGTCTGAGAAGGGGAAGTCTCCATCGGAGGGAAGATGACAAGAAATGAGGCCAACAGGCCATTTCTCCCTCTGCTCTGTCATCAGTTTCTGCAGCAGCAGCACGCTGTGGGGGTTGAATGATTTGAGCACGGTTGGTCCACCGTAAGCTTTCAAGGCTTGAAGGACCGCGTTTTCGGTTTCGCCATCTCGCTGCCAACCGCCCGTGGCGGAAAAGGTCTTCAGCTCCACCACAAGCGGCACCTTGCCCTCAAGTGTTGCCAAAAGCTGCTTCAAACTGGGCACCCGCT
>JANQPW010000194.1 GCA_028285285.1 Silvanigrellales bacterium | reverse complement strand
AGGGCCGTGATCATCTGGGCACTGCTCATCGATGAAAAGAGACTCAATGGCCACGCCCTTGCGCAATGCAGGAAGAAGATTGATTTGGTCGACAACTTCAGGAACGCAATGGGAAAAGGAGAGAGCAACCTTCCTGGCCTGCAACTGCTGCACACAAGAGGCCAAACTTCGGGTGCCCAAGCTGTTCAATCGTGTGACCTTTTCAAAAGAAAAACGACAGCTGCGAAAACTGCCTTGGGTCAACTTTCCCAGCACTTCCGACTCTAGCTCGGCAACAAAATCGCCCTGAAAGCGGACCTCAATCTGTTCAGAGTCCTTATCCTGGATCTCAACACGGAACTGCACTAGGAAGCCCCCCTATCCCCATCTGAGCTGGAATCAGTCTTTTCTCCCTGGCCGCCGTTGGCAGTGCGCGACATCACCTTTTTGCAGAACTCCTCGAGCTGCTGATGTTCCTTTTCTACGGTAGACCCAATGAGTTGGCCCAAACGATGTGCAAGCACTGCAGCAATTTCCTTTGCTGAAATACGATGTTCCAGAACATAGCGTGAAACCAGATTGTCCACATCTTTAGAGAACATCCAGAGCAAATAAGTTTCCTTATCTATCTTGCCGGCTCTTTTTCGATGACTGGATTTTTTTCGTGGTTCTAACCCCTCGTCAATGTCAGGAGCCACTTTTGCTTTTCGTGTTTTGAAGTCAAAAATCTTTACCACTACCATCCTCCAAAAACACAAAAAGAAACAGCTTGGCATTCACGAGTGTCGTGTCCTACCAGAAACTCCTTTTGAAGCCATCTTCGTTCACCCTCAGCCACTCCCTTGCGGCTCGACGATAGTTACCATCAGTTGCATTGTCAGCAATTTCGCTAAAGACTTCAACCACCTTGTCAAAGTTCTCTTCATTATCTTGGTAACTTCGCTTTGCCAGACTCATCGCAATTTCTGGTTCATTCAGAACGCCAACTTCGTCAATAAAAGGCCATAGAATTCCTTCATCTGTTTCTTTTGAGGGCTTCTGACTTGCCAGCTGCACAAAAAGTCGTGCTAACCAGAATCGGCACTTAGTTTCTTTTTGCACGCCATCTTCCAGCAGTGCCGATAGCCATTGTGATTCGGGGACAGACAAAATTCTCTTGTTTCTCAGCTCTTTCTGCTCCGGTCGTAGGCGCAGAGCCTTTTGTGCCCAGGCACACTTCAGTTCAGAGCGCAGCAACTCTGAGTCGCTCATGGCCGCCATCAAGGGCAGCTCGTAAAAGCCGTTGTCAGCAGCAAGACCAGCTTCTCTTTCCACCACCTCCCCCAAGGCCAACATTTTCCAAAACTGCTCTTCGTTGACCAGTGCAGCCGAGTTCAAGTCAATACTGCGCTGTGCTTCCTCAAGAATATCCCAACCATGGCGTTCGACGACTTTTCGCAACAGGTTTTTGAGAGTTCCCTTTCCACCAAGCCGTAGCTGAAGCAACGCCTGTTGAAGCTTGGAATCATCCACATCTCCCCGGCTGCGGATCTTCCCCCAGACATCGTCCTTTCCAAGATACGCAGCACAACGGATGGTCTTTTTCATGTCAGCAGCGCTCCACCTCATACCCGCTACTGGAACAGGTTCCTTCTTTGCGGCTGACTTCCAAAGCAACTCTTCGTTTGCAAGATAGAAGTCAACCACCGCGACACAGTGATTCTGCTCCAGGTCAGCAAAGATGGGTGAAAGCTTGAGAAAAGCAATGCGCCGATCCAACAGCGCCAAAAAAGGGCTTTTTGGAAATCGCTTGCGAAAACTTCCAATGCGCCGCAACTGAGCTTTCGCTTCCTGATGGATTTCCATTCCTGAACCCGGATTTTCAGAGTTTCTCGCAAAGCGGAGGTCAGCAAAAAGCAAACACGCCTCAGCTTGTTCTTGCAGGTCAAGCGGAGCATTTTTGATCATTTCTTTCACGAGCATGTATTCGTGACGCAACACTCGGCGTGTGAGCTTGTCGGAGTTCCAGCAAAAGTCGAGCACTTTGACGTCTGCGGCAATAACAGAGTTGCCATAGTGGGTGATAAGATGTGTGATCCGGCTTTTTGCGGTGTCGTGATGACCTTCCAAGAGGTCGAGCTGCAACAACCGAAGCGAAGCTAAGGGCCCATACTTCCGATCGCTGACCTTCTGTCGAAACAGAGTAAACGCCCTACGCGCCACATCGTGATCTCCCTGCCAAAATGCGGCCTCCGCACCCCAAAGCAGAGTGGAGGGAAACAGGTCAAAAAGCCGAGGATCCATGATTTCCGACCAGGCGTAGGTGCGGCGTGCCCAATGCAAATTGCGCAGGTCGTAGTAAACATTTGCCATGAGACCAAACCCAATGGCCACCAACGAAACTGAATGGCTGCGCCGTATGGTCTCATCGGCAAACATAAGTGTCTTCAGAGGGTCTTTAGCCTGTACTGAGGCTGCCGCGCGCACTAAAAAAGACAGGGCCACAAGATCTTTGATATGAGAAGGCCGCAGAAAAATCGGCTTTGCAACCGAGGGGCGGTCGCTATTGGTCATGACGTTCAGCACTTGGGCGGTCACCTCGTCGAGCTCGTCTCCCATCTTTTCGGCTACGCCTTCAAGTTTTTCTGCAGCGGTGAAGGCCTTTGAGAATTGACCCTTGACCCGTGAA
>JANQPW010000305.1 GCA_028285285.1 Silvanigrellales bacterium | reverse complement strand
GGCAACACAAAACAACACTCCAGATCGCCCGAACTCACAAGCTGATCTTTGTGGAAGACCTCTGCGTGTCGGGGATGCTCAAAAATCACAATTTAGCCAGGCACATTGCCGATGCATCTTTTTTCGAGTTCAAGAGAAAACTGAGGTACAAGGCCGAGAGACTTCACGGAGAAGTCACAGACGTGGAGAGGTTCTTTCCCTCTTCAAAGCAGTGCCGAAAGTGTCAGACAAAAAAACAACAACTTGATCTATCTGAACGTGTCTTTCATTGCAGCCCCGACGAGCCATTGCAAGGCAATGGTCGAGGGAAGGGGCGGAGTCAAGGTCGCGAAGTGAGCTTGACGCAAATGCTCTCATGCAACGACAAAGTTACTAAAGCAACTTTGTCTCAGCCGCTTCCCTCACCACTAAAGGGTTCGTCGCGGCGCCTCTGAAGAGAAGAGCCTCTACCCCAGCCTTGAAAAAGGCGGGGGCAAGCTCGCTCGTTGAAGGAGGAAGTGCCTTGCGCACATCGCAAAAATCTAAGGAATCAAGCCTGAACCCGATTTTTGATCAGGTTTGAGCAGTTTCTTTGGAGCGGCTATTGGACAAGAAGTGAAGCTACTACGGGTTGTCTGGTGGCCTTCCCTTTTCCTTCATCTCCTTCAAAATCTCTTCCAGAGGCTTCTGCTGTGGGAGATGCTCAACCACTGTGGTTGGTTTCGCTTTGATTTCACTGAACACCTTGTTGAGTTCCGACGAGGTCTGCTGCGGGTTTTGTTGGGGAACGGCAGGAATGTTGCCAAAAACGGGGGCGCTTGTTGAGCTGCCATTTGTGGGGGTTGTTTCATTCCACAAAAGAGCACTCTTCCAGAGGCCAAGAAGGCTAGCAATAACTGCGGGCGGAGCCCAGCCGTAGTCGAAGAAGAATTGAGAGAAGCCAAGCAGGATAAAGAACAAAAGCGGAATCAGCATCAGCCATATGAAGGCCAGTTTTTTGACCTTGGGGTTGCTTGACTTTTTCATGAGATGTTTCCTTGTCGGTCCTGTTCTGACAAATGTGGTACTCTACCAGAAGTTCCGGAGGTGAAAAAGCAGTGAGACTTGGTGTTGCTTTGGTTCAGATGAGCATTTTCGTTCCTGCGGTGTCTTTTGCGAAGGCGGGAAGCTCTAAAAAAATCGAAGAGCTGAAGCTCTACACAACGACTCTTCAGCATCCTTGGAAAACTCATTCCTACCTGAGTGGTGACTTCAGGGAGTCAGCTGACTTTTTTCATCCTCACAAGGTTGTCAACAAAGAAGAAAAAGAGGCTCGATTTGTGGGTTTGTCGCTGGCAAGTCTGGTCAACGCCTACTTTCCAAAGTCAGAGCGTTCAGCAAAGTATGTGCTTGTGAGCACTGACTCCTACACGATTGAGCTCTCTCACGCTGAGATGGCCCATTCGGGTGCAATGATCGGTTTGAAATACAATGACGAAAAAATGCCCTGGCGTAGAGGACTGCCTGGTCTCCTTTTTCCTACCGCAATCAAAGACCCGAAGTCGAAGTTTCAGGAACAGTCTTGGTGGGGGTGGTGGGTCACCGCTCTCATTGCAGGGCAGCCCAAAAGCCTTGTGGACATCGACGGAAAGAAGATAGATCTTTCAAAATGTGCGCACACAAAGTCTCGCAGACTCGCCTACCCTCGCGGACGCCGGGAGCCGACAAAGTGGAAAGATAAGACTGTTCCCGTTACCGGATGTGTTCTTTCGAATCTGATCAAAGCAGAAGGAGATCGACCGCTTCGCATCTCTGTTGACACAGCCTATGGGCAGACTGTTCGCCTTGCCGACGATCCAAAGGATGTTTTCTTGCCCATGCGAGTGGACGGTCAGCCCATTCCTGCTTCGTACGGGGGTCCTGTTCACCTTTGTTCACCGGGCACAAAAGCTGAATGTGTGTACTTCATCAAAGGGATTCGGACTGAAAAGTGATGAAATTTCTCCCCTCAACTCTTTCGTCGCGGGTCACCTTGATGGTGACTCTCAGTTCCCTGATTCTGACCGGCTTCTTTTCCGTCGTCACGTGGAATGTGGCCCGGCTGGCTTTTGAACGTCAGGTCACTGCCGAGGCGGCCGACAACGCGAAGCGATTTGCTTCCTTCACGCTGGGGTACTTCTTTTACCAAGACAACCTGATTCATTTGGAGTCGCAGCAGCAGGCCTTTATGGAGAGCCCCAACGTGCTCTACTCCTACATTGTTGATGGTGAAGGCCTCATCACTCTTGGCCGTAGTGGCTTGGAGTCAGACGATCTGGGAAAGCGACATCAGGCTTGGGAACCTGGAGAGCTCCCACCGCCGGGCACCGAAGGGTTAACACCGT
>JANQPW010000165.1 GCA_028285285.1 Silvanigrellales bacterium | reverse complement strand
TCCTGTTTTTGCGACCCCGATGGGGCCTTTGGCCCTTGGCAGCTGCGTCGGCTTGGTCCACAGTCTTTTTCAACCCCTTGATGCGGGGTGGCTATGATTTTTATTTTGAGAATGAGTTTGCTCAGGTGGTGAGCCCCTTTTTGGAAAAAAAACCTACGGCTCGTTGGGTGACTCCGGATGATCCAACCCTTGCCAATCAACTCAAGATCATGGGGGCCGGAGTTTATGCCGGTGTGCTGTTTGAGCCACAGATCGATCTTTGGGAAACTTTGGAGAGCAAGCCGGGTGGTGGGCGTCACTCTTACAACCGTTACGCGCATGTTGTCATGGCCTCGACCGAGTCTGGTGAAGCGCCGCTGGAGGGGCGTTTTCAGCTGCTTGCTCCAGATGTGTTTGCTTACAAACTGGCCGTTGGTGATGCCTTTTGGAGTGAAAATCAGATCCAGTATCTGGTCTCACGGGAAGATTCGGGATCGTTGAAGAAGCTGCTTGAGCAAGACGCGGGTCGGGGAGTTTTAGTGGAGCGCCAGCGCCAAGACGGCTATGTCATCCATGAATATGTGGCAAGTGCTGTGTCTGGAACCGTCACATCACAGAAAGGTGAGGCGAATGAGTGAGCTGACCTTTGCCATTCCTTTCTACAAAGATGTGGAACTTTTGCGCCACACCCTCGACAGCGTCAGGGCTCAGTCTTCTCCAAAATGGCGCTGCTTGGTTGTGGACGATCGGGGCCCCGACACAGAAGCGGCCCGATCTTTGGTGGAGTCATATCAAGATGAACGCATGAGTTTCTACCAAAACGAATCGAATCTCGGGCTAGCTGGCAATTGGAACCAATGCCTCGAGAAGGCGGAAACAGATTTGGTTTGCTTGCTTCACGCCGACGATGAACTGCAAACCGACTATTTGGAATCGATGCTGCATCTGGTTCAGGAGAACCCGGAGAGCAGTTTGTACTTTACCCAGGCAAAGATCATCGATGGTCAGGGAAAACCGACTTTTTCCTTTGTGGATTTCGTGAAAGTTTTTTTCCGACCCAAGGGTGAAGAGCTCAAACGGCTTCATGGCGAAGAGGCCACGCGGCGGTTGCTGCGAGGCAACTTCATCATGTGCCCCACCATCACCTATAGCAGAGCCCGATTGGGAAGTGAGCGCTTCAATGCGCGCTGGAAAATGGTTCTCGATCTGGAGTTTTATCTTCGCTTATTGGTGAAAGGCCACACCTTGAGTGGCACGCCGCGGGCACACTATCGCTACCGTCGTCATGAGAGCAACCAAACCGTGTTGCTCACAGAAAATCTTTCCCGTTTTGAAGAAGAGTGTGCTTTGCTTGATGAATACGTGGCTGTGTGTGAATCGAAGGGCTGGCCGCACGCGGCTGGTATTGCAAAGCGCAAGGGCGTAGTGTTCTTCAACATTCTCTTCAATGTGATGAAGGATCTTTTGGCCTTTCGCCTGAGCGGCGTGAGCCGGAAAGTGGCTTTTTTGCGCCGGCATTTTTGATGGCTTCCTTTCGCAATGCGCTCCATTTGTTCGCATGTGTTCCCGCGATCTTGAGCCAGCTCAGCTGCATCACGCGCGGTTCCATGCCATAGTGCCATTGGGCTTTCAAAAATGGAAAGGAGCAAACAATGATCAAAACACTTCTTCGACCTGCAGTCTTTCTTGGCCTCGGAACTCTTGCCGCAACAAGTGGAGCTGCCTTTGCGCTTGAGGCTGCTCGCCTTGGAGGCGAATACACCTCGAAAGATTGCGAAAACATTTATGTCAGCACACCAACAAGCAACCCCTATGGAGGAGCCGGCTTTCTCGCTTTTTATGAGGGTGAGGAGTTTGTCACTTCGATTCCCTATTGGGATGTCAAACAAGAAATGGAGAGGCTTTCTTTCTTCTCTCGCCACTCTTTTACCGTTGACGGTGTCACGCTGACGATTCGATTGGGCTCTCTTGTGGCCGTAGGCTTCGACCGAGATGATGAAGAGTTTCACTGTTCCGGTCTTTCGCGTCTTCGTTGGTGAAAGCTGATGCTCTTATTTTCACCTGAAAACAGGCTCAATCTGTTCTTCTTTTTGTGACGGTTGCATAGTTTCCGTTTCCTGAAGGGCTGAAATAAATGGCACCAGTTTTTTGATCGTAAACCAACCGTTTACAGATTTTTTCTTCTCTCCTTGTTCAAACCCCTGAAAGTGAATTACTTTCTGGGCAGGGAGGTCAACTTGGATATCTTTGAGTACACAGACTATCGCAAGTATTTGTGCGAT
>JANQPW010000139.1 GCA_028285285.1 Silvanigrellales bacterium | reverse complement strand
CTGATGGCCACGCAGAGCCAAGAGCACCAAGAAGTCGAGTTTCTCCACTTGCAAGCGAGCTTCCTGAGGGGTCTGAACGCTGCTGGGGTCCAGATTCCACAGGTCGGCTGCTGCCTGGTGCACAGCCTGGGTTCCCATTCGCAGCAGAAAATTGTTTTGATCTCTTTCTTCCTGGGGGGAGAGCTCTTTCCAGTCGAGGTTCTTTCGTGAAAGCTGAACGAGTCGGGCAAAACCTTCCCGCTCATCTTCAGAAAGAAACTCTCGGCGCACCTTCCAATCGACACCGGCCTCTGTTTCCTTTTGTGAAGAAGGCTTGACAGCTCCTGGCTTCCTTTCCGAGTCAAGAACCGCCTGTGAAGCTTCCTTCACCAATTGTTTCTTCTGCGAGCCTGCAGAAGCCTCAACCACGGGCTGACCAGCTCCCCGTTTGGGGAGAGCTGGGTCAAGCCAAAGAAAGCCCGCCACTCCAGCGGCCAGAAGAAGGGAAGCGACGGAAAACTTCGTCGTTGTTTTCACTTCTGTGCCTCCTCCTGAGATCCTTGAGCAGCTCGCAAAAGCCGATCTTCTCGTTGTTTCCGGCTGGAGAGGGTGTTTTGCCAGACCACGTCGCCCACAACAAGGCCTTGAGCAGACACAAAGTGACGTGCCATTTCCTGAGCGCCAGTGTCAACGTTGTAGACCTCGTTTTCCCCCGAAACCGTCTCGATTTTGTGGCGAGAAAGCTCCGACACCGGGCTGGATGACCCGTCTGTTTGAACCAACACATCACCCACTTTTAACTCCTGAGCTTGAACAACATCTTCTCCGCGGGCTGTTCGCACAAGAACAGGGTGCTCGGTTGTGAGGTACACTCCCTTCCGACTCTCTGTTTCGATGAAGATCACCGGATGGTACTCGGGCCCAACTGTGAAGTCCTTTCGCAGAAGCGGTCGCGACAAGACCACATTCTTGGTTTCCCCACCGTTTGGCAGAATGAGTTGGTAGCTTTGCCCATTTGCAAGGGCAGCAAGCTCACCGATAGAAGTCCAACCCTTTGATGTGAGCAAGTTCATTTCAGCCGTGAAGCAACCACACTGACAGCGCACGGTTTCAGACTGCCCAGGAGACGCAAAATACGCGTAACTGGGAATAGACCGGGGCTTCGAAAACTGAGGGTCTCCTTCGTGCATGCACTTGCGATCTTGGGGCTCGGCACAACGAAGCTCGGGTGACAGTCCCAGCTCTTTGGCAGTGGGCATCTGGCAAAACTGATCGGCTTCTGGCATTCCCATGTAGTGGGCCAGAATAACGGCCAGGTCTTGTGGATCGTCTGGGTTGTAGCCAGGAATCACTCTAGCTTTGATCTCTTCGGTAATGGGTGGCTGAAAAGCCTTTCCCTCAACACAGTAGGCATAGTCTTCTGCCGCAGCCAATTGCTGAAAAATCAGGGCGCTCATTGCGAGCACAAGTTTGAACAGGTTTGTCACGTTCATGGGTTTTCTCCGTCGATGATGATTGTTTTCAAAGACTCTTTGATGAGCCGAACGAGAGTGGTGTTTGTTTGCCAAGTTTGACCACGATTGGAGACTTCATAGTTGAAGATGAAGCGACCCTTCACAGCAAAAAGAACTCTCTTTCCGGGGTCTGTGTTCACATGACCAAACTGGAAGCCAGGGAAATCGCTCTGGCTTGAAAGTGTGACGCCGAACTTTGAAACATAGTCAGCTGCTGCTTGGGCTGTGTTGAACGAAGAAACATCAATTCCTGTGGTTTGATTCCCATTGGCATCCCACAGTTCGCCACCATTGATAATGTGAATGGTGTGCCCTGTTTCGGAGATGTTCTCTCCATTGACCGAGACAACTTCAACATCACGGTCAATTCCCTTCATCACTTCCAATTGAATGGGCAGCCCAAAAACATCAACATCGACCCACTCCACGGTCGACACATCCGTGGGCCGTGTTCTCTTCACATCGGGTATTTCAATGGTCACACTCAAATGATCGGGGAAGAGTGGTCTTTTGCAATCTCTGGGGTTGTCGATACATCGAACAGCACTGTCTCCAATGATATTGAGCCGCTCACTGATGTTGGAAAGAACATCCTCAGCTTTGAGATCAAAGCCAATGCTGATGTCGTACTTGCTTCTGTTTTGTTGAACATCTTTGATGGAGCTCCTCAGATCAAACAGCTCCTGACGCTCAACATCGAGCTCATTCAGAATTCGCTCGAGCTCAGCTGAAAGAGCAGGGTTTGGCTTAAT
>JANQPW010000120.1 GCA_028285285.1 Silvanigrellales bacterium | reverse complement strand
TCAAAAAAAGAGCTCTTCTGGTTGGGTGATGCGACCAATTGAGGGGACCAGTTCTTACACCATTCCCTGGGAATCAGATACAGGCAGTGAAGGCTCACTGGGTTTCAAAGAATTTGTAAACGATCTGCTTGCTCTCAAGGAGTTTTCAGAGAAAAACCAGTCACCCACCCATGGCGAAGAACAGTTCATTCACCCAGGGTTTGGCGACACTCGCTCTTGGGAGAAGAACCGAATCGGACGAAGGCCTGCTCTCGTTCAAGAACGCGCCCCCACAAAGCCAGAGGAGTTTCTCAAAGCCGTTCGGTTTGGGGACGTGGTGAATCAGATTGTGAAGAAACACGCGCGAATTGAAAACCTTCAAGATGTGGAAGTGTTCACCTCAATTGTTGACCGCCAATAGCGCATTGCTCTCGCTTGGTTTTTTGCTCAATTCGAGGTGAGAGCCAGAGAATCGGGAAGCCCACGCTTTTCAATGAAGAAAATCAACATGGTGCAAAATGACATCATTGCCTACTCCGCCTTCAAGAGAAACCCCCAGAAAACGGTCTTTCCGGCCATTGTGGACTCCTTTGCAAGTCACAGCACTTTGCCCACTTCAATCACGCTTTTGTCGACGGCCTTGAACGATGCGTACCCGAAGATCGGGGATTCACTCGACGAAGCTTATGAAGAAGCAAAGAAATTGGACTCTCCGGAAATCACCATCAAGAGCGTTGATTGCGTGTCGTGCCACATTTCAACCCCATTGAGGTCGCTCATTCAATGGCGCATCACGCAAAGAGACCCCGACTCCGCTTCTCGCTTCACCCCACGCGGCTATCTGAGAGAGCCTGACCAAGCCTCACACCTTTTTGGTTCAGCAACGACAACCCGAAAGTCCGGTGTGTTTGCCGATTTTTTTCTAGCACAGCGTGATGTGATCGAAGACAACTTCAGCGAGAGAGATGATCCCATTGCGACCTTCCTGGGATACGATCCCAAATCACATTCTGAAGTGAATGAAGACAATCTCATTCCAAGGCTCGACTACATTCAAAGGAACGGCGGTTACTTTGGTGCCTACCCCATGATTTCTCAACGCACCATCAATGAAAGCGCCGCAGATGCTTCCTTTCTCAACCACGTCTTAAGCCGCGAAAGCTTCACGCCGAACACCCTCTCTCCAGAGATTCAACTGCACCAAAGAGATTTTTTGCCTTTTCTCACAGCCAAAAGACAGGTCGAATTGGATCAACTGGCGCAACTTTCCTTGCACCCTGAGTGGTTCAAAAAGGCCTGGAAATCGAGTGATCTCAACGTCCTCCATTCTGAAATGATGAAGAACAACGAACTCAAAAAACACGTTGAGGCCGTCATCGACCAATACCCCGACCACCCTATCAATCTCGAACGCAATTCGACCTTTGTGTACAAATACTGGATTGAGGGAAACTCAAGCTTTGAGTTTGCCGTTACCAACTACCGAGACCGTGAGCGGCCTTTTGCACTTTTAAATGGCTACTTCAACAAATGGCGATCGGAGAGCATCTACAGCCTCCCTCTCATAGGAAACGCAGAGATCATTGATCTCAATTGAGACAAACCACTAAGGACGAAACATGATCGCGTAGTGCTCAATAGCTCGTCCCTTTCCAGCATAGAGCAGCTGTCGCCCATTGAGCTCACAGGCCTTCCAGCTTCTGCCTTCTAGGAGCAACGACGCGTTGGTCACATAAGCAATGTAACCTCCTCTGTCTGGTTCATCGTCCCGAGTAGAGGTCACAACGAGGTTTTCCCTCGTTGCCGCAATCATGTTCTCGACGACCTCTTCGACGGGGAGAGCCTTGCAGCCGTTGAGTCGCTCTGCCAGGAGCGACTTGATGTACCACTCTCGAATTTTGCCGATGGTCCCGGCTTTCCTGACAATTTCCAGATCCTCCCAGTTTGCTTCGGACAACTTCCGCAGCTCAGAAAACTCAGGCTGAAGGGTTCCAAACTCCCTGGGCACCACAGACTGAAGCTGCTCCCACACGCCCTGCACAATGTGAGGAACATGACCGTTTCCAAAATATCGCCGAGTGAACCCCATTGGCCCAACGAGCAAACGGTACCAGTCGCGAACCTCCGCGGTGGGGGCTTTCAAGCGCTCCCCTTTAGACGTGGCAAGCTGGACAATGTTGAACGGAACCGGTGAGAAATCAAGATCGGGTTTGCCCATCAGCCACCTGACCACTGGATCCACCCCCACATCTCCCAGATCTTTCACAAACACCTGTCTCACACAGCCCTCTTCTGAAAGAAGCACGTCGATGTTTTGTCCATGGAGCTCTAGGTGAACACCCTGGCGAAAGCCTGACTCAACGATGATGTCAACCAAAGGAGGCACGAACTCTCGATTGACCCATCTGTTTCTTTCTTGCGACGTGGCACCAAGAACTCTGGTCCCCTCTTCGGTTTCAAAGAACTTCTGGGAAGCCAGTGCATGAACAGGAATCAATGTGTCCGACTTTGTCCACACCGAGCCAAACTCACCAGCCGAGAGATGAAAGTCGCGATACAGCGAGTTCCAATTTGCAAAAACCCGCTCGTGCGAGGCAAGCAACCCGTGAGAGTCAGCAACCAAATGATCACCAACCTTCAACTCACGACCCATTGTCACTGCCTTTTGAACAGCAACCGTATAAATCTTCTTCTCGTGACTCAGTTTGCCCCCTTTGGAGCGAGCTTCGATTGAGTCTCCGTTGAGCTTGATAAAGTAGGGCTTTGGTCCATCGTCCACAACCAGAAGAGTTCGAAAGGAAGATGTCAGGTGACCCCGCACGGTGCCATCTGGAGCCCTCTTAAGCGGTACCCGCCTGTCTTTGGCATCTTCACCCAAATAGTGAAGATAGACACGGGTTTTCTCCTCCTGAACGTAAGGGCTAAAACCAGAAAAGTTCTTGGGAAACAACTCCAGTACCGGAGGCTCATCTCTATAGGGCCTCTGTTTGAGGTGTTCCATTGTGAGGTCCCAATACCTGAGTTCACCAGCACGCTTTTCTGGTCCGTAAATGTCGGCAACAACCAACTCAGTTCGTGTGTTGTAGTGCTGACCATAGCAATTCCATTGCAATGCCAGTTCTCGAAGAGCCGCATTGGGCTCGAGGCTTTCAACCGGATACTCCTGTTTGCAGTCAACTGGAGCCGGTTGGGAGAGCACATGAAAGCTCCGCTCACGCACCCACTGAAGCACAGCGGGAAGACACCACACAGAAAAACAAGTTTCGCACAGAGACGTCTCTTCACAGCCATTCTCTCCGAATTCAAAGCTGCTCTGTAGTTTGCCATGCTCCTTGCCAACTGACCAGTCTGGGCCACGTTGACCGGCAGGCTCAGAAGAGTGATTCACTTCACAATACCTGGCCAGTTTGAAACCCCCTTGGCAATGTTTCCAGATATGTCACGCCTCCACAGATCTCGAACTCCCAGGCTTGCGTTCAAATAGAGCTTACCGTCCACAACGTCCCACGCTTCGGGAACAGTGCCCGCCTTGTAGCCAAGCGAAGCCGCATAGGCGCAATAGCCGCCAAACTGCGGGGCATACTTCAGTGGATTTTTCTCGAACTCAGCTCTGTTCGCTTCAGAGGCAAAGTGCCAGGTTGCCCCCTGCCAAACCAGCTTGAAAGTTTCGGAACCAACAACTGGAGCATTTTGTGGCTCTGTGAAATAGGCCACTGGGTCGGCTCCTCGAATGGCCACTCCGCCGGAGTCTTTAAAAATGAGCGCAGTTTGAAGAAGGCTTTCACCCGAACCCATGGACACGCCCCCCGTGTCGGAGGAAGAGCCATTTGGTAAAGATCCATCCCCTGGGGTTGAAGCGGTGTTTGTGCCGGGATTGGTGGAGTCGGTGCTTTCCTGCACTCCATCCCTGTCGTTTGCACTTTCTGGTCCAGGATAGAATTCCGAAGTGCCACAACTCACCACGAAGAATACAGAAACAGCTATCAGAGCAGTGCGAAACATAATCTTCTCCATCTTAAGTAACAAACATCCTCCACAAGTCTTTTCGAACATCCAAAACAAAAAGTTACAGTAACAATTGATCCATGATTTCTGATATATTTCGTAAACAATTTAGTATCTTAGATAAAGAACCAGACTAAAACACCGCAATCTAGAGCGCAATTGCTTTTCCTGTTTCGCTGCCCTAGGCTCTTCGAAAGAAAAACTCAAAACATTTCAAAGAAAACCCAAGGAGTGATGATGATCCAACACAAAAAAGGTTCCATATTGCGGCATTATTCAATGATTTTAGCCTTATCCGTTTCGGTATTCCCATCATTTGCACAAGGAGACTGGGAAAACCTCAACGACGCACTTGAAAAAATTGAAAATGGAACAATTGGTTCCGTTGAACAATTTCTTGATGAAACCCCAGACAGCTTTGGCGACAACTTTCTTTTGGCCTTCGATTCCCTTAGCCAACAGAGCGCTTCGTTCACTTGTCCTCGTATCATTCGTTTCAATGAAGATGCTTCTTTGATCTACGCCGTGGCCGGGGGGTGCAATGATCAAATAGAAAACGGCATTGAAGTCATCAGCTTTGACAACGTTCAGAAGAAGTTTGATTTTCATTCTATTCAATTTTCGGAAGACGCCCCTCCCCAAATCGAGAACAACCCAGAAAGCTGCCAAGCCTGCCACACCCAACGACTTCGCCCCAACTGGAGCGCCTACTCGCTTTGGCCCGGGTTCTATGGCACTGCGTTTGCTAAAAACTACCGAGAGAGATCAGAGCGGGCCAGTGCTTATGTAGCGGCAGAAGAACAACAGCTCGTAGACTTCTTGCAATCCTACCCACGAACCTCACGCTACAGCTTTCTCAACACGATCGAAATCGAACACCCCTACACGAAGCTCAGCTTCAACAACCTCAAATTCACTTCCCTTGTGGCAGAAAAAAACCACGAAAGCTTCTTGCACACCGTTTCTCTTTCTCCAAAAGGAAGGTCGATCATGGAGGCCATTCGAGCTTTGTATAACGGCAGGGGAACAACAGATCCCGAGGCGCAAGACATGATCAACAGACTGACTCCCGAAGCACTTCAACCCTACCTCGATCGATTTGCAACACGCTTTGAAATGGCGGCTGCTGCAGATCACGAGCGCATCATGCGCACTATTGGAAGTCTTGCGTATGGGGAAAGCACGCTTGCTGAGAGCTTCCCCACCGGACGCTTTCCATCTCTCAACCGAAATGACCTGGAAGTTCGAGAGGCCAGCGCGAAGGTGATCGCCCTGATTGAGCTCAACTCCGAAGTTTCCACCAGTCTTTGGTCCACCACACTTCTGTTTATCGACGGTGAAGCAGTGGGGGCAGACCTGTTTTCAACAGGGAGCTCATCGGGACTTTCCACAATCTTTCGGCCATAATGAACACAAAGACCGGGAGAGAAGGCTCACTGTCTCCCGGCAGTCTCACCCGAAGACTGCATCCAGTTGAGGATGTCTGGTAGCTCAGCAAGCGAGCGCAGATTCTTCACTGCACTCACAATGGGAAATTGGATGTAGTAACCAAAGTTTCTGAAAATGAAGAGGTCATGAACAAGACTTTGGTGACTGTATGTTTGGCCCTGGAGCCACTCCGGCTTCCACATAGCCTGCTTTCCCCCAAGTAAGGTTGAGATTTTTTGAAAGTTTGCCTTTTTCAAGGCGCGGCACTTGTCATCGAAACTGTCACCAGATTCTATGTGGCTGGCATGCAAACATTTAGCCCGATTCCTCATTTCCTTTCCTTGATAAAGGTAGCCATTGATAGCATGGCACGAAACGCAGGTGACCCCACCAACCTTCGTCAACTTCGGATTCGTGTGGGTGGACATGATCTCGACCATGGCATCAATTTCATGATTTTCAAGAAACGCGTCCCGCGCAACCTTACCGGTACCTTGTTTCTGAACCGGCAAGATCCCATACCTCATCCAAGACCCGTTTGTCCTTTGTTCACTCCATTTTCGCAACGACTGGAGACTGTCTCGACTGTGTTCGGAAATGTGAAAACTTTTGTCTATGACTTGAACTGCCCTGACATCGAATCCCAAATAGGGAACATGACCGCCCACAACCATGAGATAGTTCTTCTGGTGAAAAGCTGAATAATCAAAGCCTACAGGGAAATTGATCTTGAATTGCTCTGCATTGGTTTTCGCAGCTTCAACAAGCTCCTTGGTTGCTGGCTCTCGTTTACCTTCAAGGAGTTTTATCGGTTTGATCGAAAAGTCACTCTCTGACTTCAACACCGTCACACCAGCTCCAAAAGACCACAGTTGACCATTGCCATTCAGCGTTGTTGTGAGGGGCAAAAATTCGGAGAGCTCCGAGAGACTCTCCTTTGAGCCGTCAAGTTGTTTCCGCACAAAATCGAGAACTCCAACAACTTGCGCTCGCTGGAAATCTTTAGGCTCCTTGATGAGCGGATGAACGGAGAGGTAGGATTCTCGGCTTTTTGGAAGTTCGGCGTGCCGAACAATCATGAGATTCACTAGGAGATCTCTCCATTTCTGAGCCCGTGCCTCACTTAGATTGAACACGAGGTGTACAGCCTGATCTTCCGCAACGAACTCGCGAACCCCTGGCATACCTCTCTTGAGGGCCATTTTTCTGACCTCCCTTGGTGGTGTGTTCGCTGGACTGAGAGGCCTGAAAAAGGAGCGGTTGAAGATTTCAGCCACCGGGCTGAGCACGGTTCCATCTTTTTCCTCATCGAAGGCCTTGAGGTCAGCACCTAAAGTATCAAGAATGTACTGCCAAACCTTTTTCCTTCTGCGTTCAACTGTCTTTGTGCTAAAGCGAACGTATTGGGCCACAGGCTGAAAGACCAAACGAAGAGAGACTTTTCCGCTTAGGATCACTGTGCTGAGAGAGACAAGTGTCCATAGTTTTCGGTCTTCAACAATTTTGTGAATGGCCGATATTCGCACGCTCCTTTTTTCAACTTGCTCTGTTCCAGGCCTTCCCAAATACACGTCAGCATGGGAGAGTATGCTCAGGCGTAGCATTCGAGTGAGCTCGTCCTTGAAGCTCTCACATAGGGAAGGCTGTCCACCATTTTTACAGCCAAAGAGCTTAGGATAACTCTCGTGGTGAGCTCGAGACTTGGGAAGAGGCAGAAGAACATTTGCATCGCTCGGGTGGATCACCGACGAGAGCGATGAAGATGACTCCAAAACTCCTGAGTTCGTCGTATTGATCTTACACCCCAGCAACAACCCACAAAGCATGCTAAGTAGCAATCCAATACTTTCTCGAGACCTCATCTCAACACCTGCTTTTCTCACTAGGAGCACCCCCTTAGGCAACCCACACTGGCAAGCCATTTGTAGCCAAAACCTGCTCCAAGCACTCATATACTACAATACAGCAAGAATGAGAGGAAAGGTGAGGCCGCGAGGACTTTCAGCTACCTGCTGTTTACCGCAGTCAACAGGGCAAACTTCGAAACCTTGAGAGCGACAAGGGCAAAGACTAAAGCACTCTCTGTGCAAAGGTTGCGCATTCACACAACTGATAAAGGAGCAGAAATGCTGAAACTCAACAGCCTGTCGGCCCTATCCCTCATATGCATCGGCTCTTACGGGATGCTGCTCGCAGAATCGGTGGCCCAAGCCGACTTCTGGAGATGTGAAATCTCCTGCAGAGAAGGGGATCGAGAAGGAGACACTATCGTCAACACAGGAGAAACAAAATTCGAAGCAAGGGACAAAAATCGCAGAGAGTGTTTAGCAAGAGGAGAAGGCTTCTATGAAGGCAGCTCCGCAACTTACGGTCACCTTGGTTGCCGAGTGAACTCATGGGGAGATCACGAATGTGAAACCTCTTGTCTGTACTGGAGAGCCAGAACATCCACGTCTTACGGATACGGCAGCACAAGATCTGAAGCCTCTACCGACGCCCGAGAGTCATGCCTCGACACTCTTTACGAAAAGGCAGTGACGATCGGCAGCATGGTGTGTGACGACTAGTGAGCAGGGGACGTGATCATTGCTCTCAGGTGCTTCACAAGCTTATCTGCCCGA
>JANQPW010000098.1 GCA_028285285.1 Silvanigrellales bacterium | reverse complement strand
AGTTCAAACCCGCGATCACATCTCTACTCGAGGCCTTGAAGCTCAACCCAAAGTCGCACCAAGCCAAGCAGGAGCTGGCCCTCACGTACCTGCAAATGGGTGAGTCAAAGGCGGCAAAGGTGCTTCTGGCAGAGTTGCAAAAAGACGCCCCAAAACGTGCGAAAGCCTTGAAAGCCACAGCGAAGCGCATGAAGCTGTCTTGGTAGAAAAAATCTGAACTCGGTGGAGGGTTTCGATTGACTTCGGGAGGAGCCATGGAAGCGTCACTTGCTGCTGAGACTGCCCACTTGGTGAAAGAACGCCTTCCAGGTGTTTGGGCCTTGTACCTTTTTGGATCGCAAGAAACGGGAGGTTCTCGGCCAGACAGCGACGTGGATCTAGCCTTTTGCCTCGATGAAAAGCCGTCGGCGTCTTCGGTGTTTGCCTTGAAAACGGATCTGTCTTCCTTGCTCCATGCAGATGTTGATCTTGTGGATCTCTTGCGTGCCGACACGGTTACCCAAGCGCAGGTTGTTTCCACTGGCAGAAGAATTCAGACAGCATCAGAGTCTCAAGCCGCGTTTTTTGAAGTCACAGTGCTTTCAAAGTATGCCAGACTCAACGAAGAGCGCCGGGAGATTCTCAACGATATCCAAAAAAGAGGGAGCGTGCGTGGTTGATGATGTTGCTTTGAACAAGTCCGAGACCATTGAAAAGTGTTTGTCCAGGATTGCTGAGGAGTATCAGGGCAATACTGAAAACCTCCGCAGTGATCAAACCAAGCAAGACGCCATCATGCTCAATCTGGAGCGAGCTTGTCAGGCCGCAATTGATTTGGCTATGCATGTTGTGAGGGTTCGACGGCTGGGGTTGCCTAAAGAAAGCCGAGAAGCTTTTACTCTTCTTGAGGAGGCAAAGCTCATTTCGGAGGACCTCGGCAAAAAAATGCGGGGACTCGTTGGTTTTCGCAACACAGCCATACACAACTACAGGCAACTCGACCTGGACATTGTTGAGGCCGTCATTCGCAATCATCTTCAAGATTTTCGGGATTTTGTGAAGGTGTGCCTGCGGCTGAGCTAAGCTTTGGGCACCTCAAGGTGAGTTCGGCCGCCCATGTAGGGCTGCAGTGCCTTTGGAAGAAGAATGCGGCCATCTGTTGTTTGGTGATTTTCAAGCAGCGGAATGAGCAGCCTCGGTG
>JANQPW010000074.1 GCA_028285285.1 Silvanigrellales bacterium | reverse complement strand
TGATGCACTGGGCGCCGGCACAACCACTTTGGAGGCCATCCAGTCCGATTACGCTGATTTTTATGAAAAGATCAAACCGTACAGCCTGACTCTTGGCTTCCACGAGCCCATCATCAAAGTTGCCGCAGAGCAGGGCGTGGCCCATGCCGCTTCGATTTGCACAGAACTTCGGGAATATGTGCTGGATCAGTTTGAGGTGGAAACTGCAGGTGCCAACAGCACAGCCACCTGCTTTGGCTTCGAGTCACTTGCCGGAGTGGTTGACCAAGAGGCTTTCTCCACCTTCTTGAGCAGCATCACCATGACATTTGAGGGCGAAGTGGTTCCAACCAACTATCTCGATCCCAACAGAGCTGTGCGTCTGGCTCCCTTGGCAGGAAACTTTGAGCTGGCTGTTCAGGCCGCAGAAAAAGACCACAGCAACCGCATGGAATTCTTGACCGTTCGCCTCGGGGAATTGAGTACCGAACTCGAAGACCTGCGTGCGAAGCTGGCCGCTTCAACCGACCCTGAAGAGCAGGAACAGCTGCGCAAGTCTATCGAAGACGGGGAGTTTGTGCTGAAGGTCTACGAACAGATGGAATCGGAGTACCAAAAAGTGCTCGCAACGCGGCAGCAGGCCTTTTCAAGCAACAACCCCACAGGCGCTCCCGTGCCCGGCCCGCTTTACCTCGACGAGCTCTATCGCTGAGCGTTGGTCTGTTTCCTTGTGGTGAGATCTCCTCCATGCTGTTTCATTCTGGAGGAGAATCGCCGCATGACTAGATTCAACGCCCGTTTTTTAGGGCTTGTGTTGTTTATCTTTGCTTCTTGTGTGCCTCGGCCCAAAAAAAGTGCGGAGCAAAGCTGAACCGCATTTCCGCTGAGTTTCAGGAATTCTAACTTTTAATATTTATACCCAAATCAGTTTAATGGGGGATGGATATTAATTTATTATATCTACCCATTGACAATATTGGGTAGATATAATAAAAAATTTGTATGAATCGATCAACGAAAATTACTAATATAAAAGACTTTTTTTCAAGACCCTCTTTTCGCAGTGAAGATGCTGAAAAAAGGGGAGTTTCAAGACCCCTTCTTCAGCATTACGTGAGGTCCGGCCAGATAGAGCGTATTGGGCCTGGTATCTTCTGCGCTCCAAACACCGAGATTGTTGATGATCCCAGTTGTGAGAGAATGATTCGACTGACGTATGCCATCCCTGAATCAGTCGTTTGCCTTGTTTCAGCACTCACTCTTTACGAACTGACTGATCGGATTGAGAGACAACTCTGGTTGGCGGTTCCTCATTCAAAGTTCGCTCCAAGGATTGATGGTGTTCGCTTCACGCGCTTTCGAAATATGGACGTGGGACTGTCTTCCTTCAAGATCGAAAAGTACAAGATTCCAGTTTTTGACCTCGAACGAACTTTGATTGATTCTTTTCGTCTGCTTGACAGAGAGTCGGCAATCAAAGCTCTTCAACTTGCAGCCCGTAAAGAGCCATTGAACGTCCGAAAACTCAGCGGCTATGCAAAGAAGCTCCGCTTCAACATCACCCCATACTTGCTCATGGTGACGACGTGAATGAACCGTCCCTTAAAGCAAAGCTGAAAAATTTAGCCCGTGAATTGAATCGGAGTTTCAACGAACTGTGGTTTTCCCTTGTTACTGAGCGATTTCTTGCGCGTTTAGCGGCAACACATCATTCAAAGAGTTTTGTGTTTAAGGGAGGAGTCCTTCTTGCTCAATACCTAGAATTGGGAAGAGAAACCAAGGATCTCGATTTCTTGGTGAGATCCATCAGAGGAAACCGATCAAATTTCGAGCGGGCAATTTCGGAAATTGCAGCAACAAATCTTGAAGATGATTTTCTCATGAAACTGGCTTCTTTTGAAGAATTGCCCCATGAGCACATGAGATATCCAGGTTTTCATGCTCGAGTTCAAGTTGAATTCGGGAAGCTTAAAGCAGTCATTCCAATCGATATGGGAGTGGGTGAGGCCCATCAAACAAAGGATATCCAAATTCACGGTCTTTCCGATCGCGGCGAGTTTCCTTTTAGAGAAAGTATTTCTCTCCTTGCCTACACACCAGAGCTGATCTTTGCGGATAAGATCCAAGCAAGTGTTCGCCGTGCCGAAAAGAACAGTCGCATGAAGGACTATCTTGACATGTGGCATCTCGTTGAGTCAGGCATTCTAGACGAAAAGCGTTTGAAAGACGCCATTGCAAAGACCTTCGCAGAAACAGAAACAAATCTTGAGCTTCTGCCTTTCGAGTTCTCTCAAGCTCAACTGACAGAGCTTCAATCCTACTGGTCAAGGTTTTTGCGGAGCTTGGATGATTCAGGTGGTCAAACTCCACGTCAGATCGAAAAGGTGGTTCAAACGATTAACGACCTCTTGGTTTCAATTCTCGGTAATTCTCAAAATAGAAAAAGCTGAACAGTTTCACAAACTGAGTTTGGCCCTCAACTTGCAGCCCGTTACTTTCTCTGCCTTTTTGGCGCCTCAACAAGGAGACACCTATGATCTTGAAACTGTTGGCCGCAACACCTCTGCTCGCTGGAGCCCTTTGGCTCAATGCCTGTGGGAATTCAACGACTTCCACCGACAGCCAAACAAACAATCTCTTCAACCGCCAAGAACAACGCGTGAGGGAAATTCTCGAGATAACTTCTGCAAATGTTCCGCCTGAAGGTCTCACAGGTGTTTATTCAGTGAGCAACTCTGATTTTGACGAATCACCCTGCAAGGTACTCCTCCGCGCCGGAAAAGACTCTCCTTATCGAGACAATCGCCCACAAGTGCAAGTTGTGGTGTACGGGAAAAAACGCACTTTCGAAGGCTCTTACTTCCTGGGTGCCGACGCCAATTTCAAACGAGTGTCCGTGGCCAAGCGATCGGGCCCCTTTGGCTTAGGCCCTCTTGCCGATTTCGTCACCATCCACATCAACCCCGAAAAACAAATCACCGAGGTGGACATTGGCGAAGACTTCAACAACAACGCCGTTCCCAAGGGAACCTGTGTGATCATCCCCGAGGACTCGGAAACAGCCCAGTGAAAGGCCGGGCTGAGTTTCACCCAATGACCACCTCTGGGTCGCTTCGCTCCGCAACCTCGGCGGAGCGCTTCGCGCCGCCTTGTCGAGGTCTTTGCAGAGCTCCCGCCACCACCACAATGCTCAAAGCTGAAAAAGCCTGAAGGTCTAAAAGCCACAGAGAGTCTGCACTGAGCCGACCGATCTGAAACGCAAAAAGCAGCGCAACAACGACCTTTCCCGCCTTGTTCAGCACGCGCTTCAAAAGAAGATCGCCGCGAAGCCAGCCCAAAGCACAGAGCACCCACATGGCAAGCACAGCCCAACTCACACTTCGGAAAGAAACGCCGGCATGTGGCCAACTCGACGGGCTGAGGGCTTCGGAAACAAAGAAGACAAACATCTCAGCCGATGCCAAGGCCAGTAGCAATCCTTTTTTAAGGCGAAAGGAGCCCTCAGAACAAAAACACAGCTGCAAAAGCGGCAAAAACGACAAGGTTGTAAACCCCAAGGGAGGGAACCAGTAACCCGGGCTCTCGATGGCCATGAAAGCAAAATTCCAAAGCAGCGAAAAGCCCGCAAACAGGAATGCAAAAACCAGCCGAAGGGGCCACACAATCCGGCGCCACACACTCAACCCACCAGCGAAGAGCGCGGTCAAAACCCAAACTCGTTCCACTCTCCGCGCCGCAGACTCTCCCCAACCTTG
>JANQPW010000066.1 GCA_028285285.1 Silvanigrellales bacterium | reverse complement strand
AACGATCTCACCCAAAGCTGAATGTCGTTTTTTTCTGCAAGGTCCACAGCACGGTCATGCAACACGCCTGATCCGGCAAGGCAGATGTTGCGCATTTCTGAGAAGCTCAGCTTTTCGTGGTGTTTTGCCCCAGGGTGCTGCAGCGGATCGGCATCATAAACTCCGTCAACCTCTTTGAAAAACTCCACCTCAGGTGCTCGGAGAGCCACAGCGAGGGCCACGGCCGTTGTGTCTGTGCCGCCACGGCCCAAGGTAGTGACCTCTTTTGTTTCACTGACTCCTTGGAAGCCGGCAACAATGGCCACCGGAACTCTTTCCAAGGCCTCTTTCACTCGAAAGGGGCGAACGTCAAGTATGCGAGCATTACTGTGAGTAGGTGTTGTGATGATTCCGGTTTGCGAGCCGGTGTAGCTTTCAGCTTGCAGCCCAATGGCGTGAAGCGCCATGGCCAAAAGTGAGCAACTCACCCTTTCTCCTGTTGAAATGAGCAAGTCAATTTCGCGGGCTGGAGGCTTGGGGTTGACCTCATGGGCCAAATGGAGCAGCTCATCGGTGGTTTTTCCCATGGCGCTCACAACGGCCACCACGCGTCGGGTGGTTTTGAGTCGCTCGGCAATCAGCTGGGCATTGCGGGAAAAACACGCAGGGCTGCGCACGGCAGCGCCTCCAAATTTCATAATGGAGATGGGGTTTTGCTCTGGGCTCATTGGCACACCAAGCTCCTCAAACAAAGTGAGGTTGGCTCTCTTCAGGCGCCGTTTTTCAGCAAAAGCTGGCTCACGGCCTGCTGGATTTCATCCACCTCGAAAGGCTTGGTGATATACTCATCGCAGCCAGATTCAAAGCCTCGCTTCACATCTTGCTCAGTTTTGTTGCCCGAAACAAAGGCAACAGGCAGGTGCTTGAGAGTGGGGTGGGCCTTAAGGAGGCTGCAGAGTTCATAACCGTCGACCCAGGGAAGATTGATATCCAGAAGGATGAGATCGAGTTTCGTGTCTTCGATGATTTTAGAGAGCTCCATGGCATCTTTGGCCACAAGAACTCGATATCTTTCTTTTTCAAAAATGCGCTTGATAGCATTGCGCATCACAAGTTCATCGTCGACGACCAAGATGGTTTTGGAGTTCTGCGGCGCGGCCACTTCGCGATAATCTTTGAGGTTCACAACCTTCGATTGTGCGACGGCCTTTTTGTTGAGGGCTGCGACTTGTCTTGAAAACGACTGGTCGCCATAACGCTTTTTGGACATTTTTCACCGCTCGTGTTCGGGGTCATCTGCATATTCTGATTCGCTTGTTTTCCTATCGGTTATTCTAGCTGACTCTTGAGTGGGTTTTCCTTGTTTGGTAGGGAATGTTACAAATTTGACTGGTTCAAAGGAGCACATGTATAATGTGCTCTAAATGAAACTTATTTTAGTTTTATCAAAGAGTTACAATTTAACAGATGCGGAGGCTGAGAATGATCGAGGTGGACGGCCTGGTCAAGTATTATGGCGACTTTAAAGTCCTGCATGGCCTGACTTTTACTGTGGAAGTGGGCAAGGTTTGTGGATTTTTGGGTCCCAACGGGTCCGGAAAGTCGACGACAATGGATATTCTCGCAGGGTTGCTCGGGCCAAGCTCAGGCACGGCAAAAGTGTGCGGCTTCGACGTGGTGACACAGTCGAAAGATGTGAAGGCGAATGTGGGCTATTTGCCCGACAATCCCCCCCTTCACAAAGAAATGATCGTTGAAGATTTCGTAGACTATGTGGGCAAACTGAGAGGCCTGGGAAGCTCGCAGCGAAAAGAGTCTGTGAATCGTGTTCTTGAAGAGTGTGACGTTGAAGATGTGCGTCACCGGGTGATCGGGAACCTCTCGAAGGGTTATCGACAGCGGGTTGCTCTGTGCTCCGCTCTTGTTCATCAACCCAAGGTTTTGGTTTTGGATGAGCCCACGGAAGGCCTTGACCCCAACCAAATTGTGCACATTCGAAATTTGATTCGGAAGCTTGCTTTGGAGCGGACCGTGATCTTGAGCTCGCACATTCTCTCCGAGGTGCAAGCAACCTGCGAGCAGGTCATCATCATCAATCAGGGGGCCATTGCTGCAACCACCTCCCTTGTGGGTGGGGAGTCGGCAGCGAAGCCTTTTGTGTTCCGTTTTTCAGAGAAGTTTAGCGATGCTAAGAGCTGGCTCAAAAACCAGAGCTTTGTCAGTGGTGTTGAGGAGTTGAAGGGTGCTCAGAGCGCTGTCGTGGTCGACTTCAAAGAAGACTTTTGGGGTGTTGGACGTGACAAGGCGTTGGCTGATGTGAATGCCCAGCTTGTGGGTGCTGGCCTGCCTGTGAGTGAGATTCGCGAGCACCAGACTGGTTTGGAGAGCTTGTTTTTTGATGTGATCAAAAGCCAGGCTTCCTCTGCTGAAACCACCGCAGCGGCCGCGAACTGAACCAACGGAAGGAGAGGAAAAACAAAATGGTTGCTTCACTTGCAATTGCACAACGAGACTTCAAAGGTTTTTTTGGCACTCCCATGGGCTGGATTGCGGCCTTCATCATTTTTTTGATCGCGGGTTTGCTTTTTTACATTGTTACGGGAAATCTCTTGGCCCGCGGTCAGGCCGTGGATCCTGTTGCGGAAATTTTGGGAAGCCTTGTGGGCTTTTTGAACTACATCAACATTTTTATTGTTCCGGCTTTCACCATGCGAGTCATGAGTGATGAGTTGAACCAGGGAACTTATCGCCTTCAGGCGACTGCTCCTATTTCTACGTGGGACATCATTTTTGGGAAGTTCTTTGGCATCATGTTCTACTTCTCGGTGATCGGTGTTCTGATGCTGGTTTATCCGGCCTACGTGTTTCTTTTCTCGGAGCCGGATGTGGCCGTGCTCTTCGCGGGTTGGCTGGGCATGATGTTGAACATTGGGGCTATTGTGGCGATAGGTCTGTTCATTTCTTCTCTCACGAAAAACACCGTGATCAGTTACCTAGGGCCTGTTTTCTTCATCATTGCTTTGCTGTTCTCTGCGTTTATTTCAGGAGCGCCGGAGTGGTACACCAAGAGTGTGAACCTTCTGGAACTGGGAACCGAATTCACACGTGGGATCATCAAGACATCATCACTCGCCATTTATGTGGCAATTATTGGCATGTTTCTTTTCCTGAGCCGACTGGTTCTGGAAAGCAAAAGATGGAGGGTTTGAACGATGCGGAAGTATAGTCTGGAGTTTTCCATTGGGTTGATTTTTGCAGCCCTCGTTGTTGGTCTCACATGGTCAGCCTTGGCTGAGTTCGTGTCGTTTCTTCCCTATATTCTCATGGGTGTTTGTGCTGCCGGTTTGGTGGTGTTCATGATCCCTTGGGGTGGCAATGAAGGTGGAGAGGGCGAAGAGGGTGCTCGGGAAGCATACGCTCCCAAATATTTCGCTCAGGCCCTGCTTTCCAGTTTGGTGGGTGTTGCCATCATCATCACCGCTGCTGCGCTGCTCAACAGAGATCGTTTCAGCAAGACCTTTGATGTCACCGATCGAAAGGTGAACTCGCTTTCCCCCGAAACAGAGAAGTTTTTGGGCTCTCTGGAAAATGAGGTTGCAGTTTACTGTATTCCGTCGGCAAACCCCGCTGAACGGTATTGTGAGGAAAATGGCTACCTCAGAAGCATCTATGCTGAGAAGACGGAAAAGATCCAACATGGTGCTGTTGATCTTCGTGACATGGAAACCATGGCCCAGGTTCAGCCAGCGGGCTACAGTCGCCTCGTTCTCATGTCGAAAGACAATCGTTCCGAAATTGTGGGAGAGATCACCGAGAGTAAGCTCACAAATGGTCTGATCAATCTCGTTAAATCGAAAAAAACCATTTACTTCTTGGTTGGAAATGGTGAGCCGCCCATTTCTTTTGAAGGGCAGAAGAACTATGCCAATCAGGTGGAAGTGCTCAAGAGCCGTGCCTATGAAGTTAAGGAACACAACCTCGCCGACGGTCCTCTTCCTGAAGACGCCCGCCTTGTTGTTGCCGGGTCTGCAACCGTTGCTTACAACTCCGTTGTTGAAAATGAGCTGCGTCGTCTTTTGGCGCGTGGGGGGCGCCTGCTGCTCACGCTCAATCCGTACCGCTCAGTGGGTATGACAAAGTTTTTCAATGACCTGGGCATTGAGTTGAGCCCCACGCTGTTGGTGAGCAATCGGGGTGCCACCAGCCTGGGTGCACAACTCGCTCAGTTGGCTCCCATGCGTCCACCCGTGGTGATTGGCGAGTTCTCTCAGAGTTCTCCCATCACCAGCGTGATGAGTGCTCGTGACATCGCTTTGGCCGACGGTGCCAGGCCCTTTAGCTTTAAGGAGGTCACCGACGACGGTTTGAAGGTGAAGCACACCAAATTGGCCTCTGCCTTTCATGCTGCCCCCGTCACTTTAACTGACGAGCAACGCAACGCCTTGCAGCTCAATGGCCCGCTGGGCGTGGACCCCGACCCGGGCTTTGACCCCAAGAAAACCTGGGAAGTCGCCGTGCAAACAGTCATTGAGAACCCGGAGCGTTTGGCCGAGGGTCTTCCTCAGTCTCCCGTTGCTATGGCAGGAGACGGCAAAACGGATCTTCAAGTTGATGGCGAGAGCAGCAAAGCTGAAGACGGTGCTTCAGAAGCAGCCGATGGTGGCGAAGCTGGAACAACGGAGGAGTCAAAGAAGACAGCGGAAGTGGTCGTTCTCGGCTTCGAATTGGCAGGTCAGTATGAAAGAGCTGCTCCTGCCAACGCGCAGATTCTTCCCCTCACTGTGGCTCACTTGCACCGCGATCAAGAACTCATCAGCATTCCCACCAAGGACTTCGCTCCGAAGCAGTTTGCTTTGGATAGAAACCCCGGCGCCTATCTCTTCTTGTTTGCTGGGCTGCTGCCTGTGGCCATGGCGCTCACTGGATTTTATGTGTGGATGAGAAGGAGATCGGCGTGAACTATTGGGTGAAGCTTTCTGCTGGCCTTGGTGTGATCGGTCTCCTTGTGGGAGTCTGGTATGCCGACGAGCATTTCACCCAGCAGGAAGCGGAAGAGAAGAAGATTGCGGGGAAGGCCCTTCATTTTGAGGAAGGCGACCTCAGAGAAATTGAGCTTTGGAAGGGTGAAGAGAAATTCCACTTCGAGCGCTTGGAAGCAAAGAGCGACTGGATCATGGTGGCCCCCGATCCGGCTATTGCGGTTGATCAAGACGCTGTGAACAACTTTGTGGCTGCTGTGCAGGGCGTTCGCAGAGAACGCACGCTCAGTGAAGGTGAAAACACAGATCTGGCGTCATTTGGGCTGACAGAGGCCCGCCGGCGAATAAAGGTTTCGCTGGAGGGCGGAGAAACCAAAGAGCTTCTCATTGGTGGAGATGTGAAAATCGGCCAAACCCAGGGGAGCGCCTTTAAGGCTCTGTCTGTTTACGCCAAACTGGGTGAATCGGAGTCTATTTTTACCGTGCCCAGTGCGGCTCTGTCGTCGACAGATCGCAGCTTCAAAGATTTTCGCACAAAACAGGTGGTTTCCTTTAAGCAAGAAGAGATCACGTCCTTTGAGTTTACGGTCGACGGTGATTCTGTGACCATTTCTCAAGATGGGCCAGGCTGGCAAATGAAACTGGCAAGTGGAAAAACCTACCCCGGCGATAGCAACAACATTGGCCTTTATCTCGATCGCATTGAACGGTTGCGTGCTGATTCCGTTATTGAAAAGCCAGAGCAAACAATAGAAAAGATGACTGAATTGGGGTTGAACCCCCCAGCACGTGTGGTCTCTTTTAAGAACGAAAAAGGAGATACCCTCCATTTGCTTCAAGTTGCTGTCACAAAGACACAAACAAATGTGACGATGATCGATGGCGGCGTGGCTCAGATGAGTGTGGAGCAGTTCACCGAGCTGGCGCCCGATGTGCAGTATTTCCGTGATCTCAAGGTCATGCGTGGTGTGGATATGGCCCAGGTGAGCCATCTGCGCACCGGTTCTGGCAAGCTCTTCCAGAAATCGGGCACAAAGTGGTATCCGGTTGATTCTGAAGGAAAAACTGAAGCTAAAACAGAGGTTTCGGGGGAAGCAGCTGAGGGAGAAGAAGCTCCCACCGAAGAACCCTCAAGCCGTTCGGAAGTGGCTACTTTGGTTTCAGACTTTGAATTCATGCGTGCACAGTCTGTGATTGATCCGGAAAACGCCAAAGACGACTCGGCCTATGGCCTTGATCAGCCCATTCAGACCTTTTCATTTGAGTTTTCTGCAGATTCAGATATGGAGAAGGTTCAGGTGCGCGTCGGCAATCGCGTGGAAAATGATGAGAAAAACATCTACATGAAGCGCGACGGTTCAGACGCAGTTTATATCATTGAGACCACGTGGATGGATGCTCTCCAAGCACTCGAAAAAGATCCTCAAGCGATCGATGAGAACAAGGAGGTCTCCCCACAGGCCAAAAAAGAAGAGTAGGGTTGGGGGATGTCAGCAAGAACAGAGCTATTTTTGATACCAGTTTCCTCCTATGGCAACGAGCTGAAGGTTCTGTTCCGAAAAGATGCCGAACACGAACGCCACATCTTTCCCCACGCCATTTTGAAAACTGATCAGTTGCAAAATGAAACCCAGCGTCTTCTCGTGAAAGACATGCTGAGCTCTTGCAATGCTGACCAGGTTGAAGAGTGGCTTGCGTCTTCACGCTATCGCGATCGCATCGTCGATGTTTTTGATCGCGATCTTCTCTTCGAAGGAGCACAGAGTGTGGCCATTGTGCGAGCGCTTGCCATTCCCGAAGACTTTGCGCCCGATGCCAAAGGCACTTGGGCTTCTCCCAAAGATCTCTTTTCAGCAGACTCTATGCTCTCGGAAGACTGCAAGCTGTTTGCTCGGGAGTGTTTGAACCTGGTGCCGCAGTGGGTTCGGAATTCGACCTTGTCTTTTGAATTGCTCTCATCCGTGTTCTCCATTCAAGACCTGCGTTTGCTTGTGGGTATGCTTTCAGGGCATGAAATTGACCCTGGAAACTTTCACAGGCGCTTGAAGCGCCTCGAAATTCTCAAGCCCTTGGTTTCGGGCCAGCGAGTGCACCGCTGGGAATTTGCCTGGGAACGCTCCGAAGTTCTTCGAAACGAAGGTCTGATTCCTTAACCCGCCTGCACCGGATTCGCCTGCAAAGCATTCAGAATCTGCGATTTTTTTCGATACCAGGCTTGACGGCCTGATTGCAGCAGGCTACAAAAGCCCCCAGTTCCCGTGTAGCTCAGTTGGTAGAGCAAGTGACTGTTAATCACTGGGTCGGCGGTTCAAGCCCGTCCACGGGAGCCAACCCTCACCCACGGCTAACTTTTTTCCATAAGGTATACAAGGCACTTTCCACACCAGTTTTAAGGTGTTATCACGGCAGAATGTGATTTCGTCGAACATTTGTCGGTAGAAACCCCTGATCAACTCCCGATCCACACTCTCAATTCTTTCAAAAACCTGTCTTAAAGAAAATTTCAAACTCCTAGCATCGATAGTCCGAGATTCCAGTTTTCCCTTTTTCTTGGTCAACAAAATGATTCTTTCTTCAGCATCAGCCTTCCTGTCGTTGAGCTGTTCAATCATTCCCTCCAACCAGTTCAACATCTCAGCTCGATTGCGACTGTTGATTCCCTCAAGCCCCATCACTAACCGCTTGTTTTCAGCCTCAACCTCCTGCAGGGTTTTTTTCAGCTCAGCAATTTCAGCATCGATTGCACTAAGGCCATTTGACTGCTCCTGCTGATACAGCTTGACCTTTTCCAGGATGCTTTTGTCGTCCTGGCGAGCCTGAATGGTTTTCATGATCTTATCTTCAAGCATCTCTGCATCCAAGTATATTTTCCCTGGGTCGTTTCGATAGTAGTAATATTTTTTCCCATCTTTTTTCTTCACAGATGTCGATCGAAAAGCGACCCCATCCTCCCCCTTCAACAATCCGATAAGGAGATTAATGCGACTCGCCGTGCGATTTTGTTTGCTGTACTTTTCACTGATGGTAGCGATGGCCTCTTGAACTTTTTGGAAGAGTTCTTTCGGTACTACAACACCCCACGGTGCCTTCACGAAGGATTCTTCGCCAGGAACTCCAATTTCGCCAATATACCGGCGATCTCGTAATAGAGATTTTAAAGTATCAAGCCTAAACTCCTCGCCGTATTTGGTCTTGATCCCCATCCGCTTGGCGTATTGACAGGTCTTTGTATAATCTAACATTTTGAGAAACTGGTTCATCAACGCAACCACCTGTTTAAGCTCATCTTTGTTTGGCAGGCGATTACCGTTTTCAGTTGGATGTTTGTCCAAACCCAGCGGGATGAAACCGCCGACATCGAGGTGATTGTTGATAACACGAGAACGGATGCTGGCCTTCACCCGTTCACTAACCATATCTCTTTCCATTTGAGCAAAAGACGCTAGCATATTGAAAAGCATCTTACCGGCCGCAGTAGTTGGATCTGCATCCATCCCCTTAAAAAGAAGTCGAACATTGTTTTCCTGGCAGAGGTCGAGAAATACGCTAAAGTCTTTGACGGAGCGGTTCACTCGGGACAGTTCTTTAGCGATAACCACGTCAATCGCTTTGGTGCGAATAAGGGTCAAGAGCTTTTGATACTCAGGGCGTTGAGTCGTAGCTCCTGTGATGCCTTTCTTCTCGATTAAGACATATTTAACCAGATGCTTGATACCAGTCTGTCTAGATAGCTGGTCTGCGACGTCTCTTCCCATATGCTCTTGTTGCTCTAAAGAACCATGATCTCGACCGGCAGCTTCTTCGTCAGAAACGCGCCCGTATATAGCGCATATCTTGATTTCGTCTTTCCTCATAATCACCTCAACAGATAGTTCACTATTTCAGAAAAATGGTATGCAAACATCTCATCATCGGGTGATCCTACTTCTGTTACCTTGAAAGATTCCACGATGCGTTTCTTTTGCATGTTGAGCTTATAACTTCTTTTTTTCTGCTTCAGAACACATTTCTTGCAATGGCTATCGCGCCCATTGGACTTATTTTTGTTCTTATAAAAATCATTAAGAGGCTTTTCGATATTACATTTGCTGCAAGTAGCAGATTCGCTCGAATGCATAAGTATACGACCTGTAGGTGGGATAATATTGATTGGAAATCATATAGGAGGGACTCGCCAGCAGAGGTAGGTAACTGCCGACGGAGGGGTAGGAAGGGATGTTATTTAGTTTGCTATGCTACTTGCCACTTTCGTTAACGTCAGTAGATCAAGGTCGACATCAATTTCTTTTGTTAGAGCTTTTAGCAGAAACTCATTGAAATCGATCTTGCCATTTTTCTGGCAGTATTGCTGATAGATTTTATCGATATGATCTTTGGGGCGCATAGAACGTTCCTGTAACTTTTTAATCACCTCATCTCTTTTCACAAGATCCAAAAGGACAGAGAATACATCCTCATAAGATGCCTTTTTGCCGAAATCTTTTTTGTTGGCCTTGTCTCGGATCGATCGGAATTTATCGAATAGCCGAGTAGAAAGGTGAAGTGCTCGTTTATCTCCCTTCTTTTGTTCGGATAGTTCGGGCTGTGGTGGATTTGATGGGACCAATTTGGCAACTTCTTTCTTAGATGTGGAAGATTTTCTAACGACTGCTTGTTTCATAATTTTTTCCTCATTCTTCTCAATTCATGTCGATATCTGCTTAGCCGTTGACAGCTTAGTCCGATGACTAACTTCGAAGTTGTTGAGGAAGCAAGTCGAATCTCGATCTCAAAATTGATCGATAGAAGTCAAGTCTGAAGTGCGTTTTTTCAGGCGACGATTTGCGATCTTGTGGTAGTCTTGATTCATTTCGATACCGATAAAGTGACAGTCTTCAAGGAGAGCAGCTACTCCCGTAGATCCACTTCCCATGAAAGGATCAAGCACGATTCCATTTGGTGGTGTTACCAGCCGCACAAGATGACGCATGAGCTGTATTGGTTTGACGGTTGGATGAGTTTTATTCTTTGTCATGAACAGTTCCTTCTTGACGTTCGCGTTTTGGAGCTTTCGATGAAAAATAAAAAGTGTTGAAGAATTCTTCTATGTGCAGATTTGAGTGTTTAGCTACACTGGCAACAACGCAATTTTCAGCACATTCTTGTCCGCAAGAAGGTTGATGAGAGAGCAGGAGGTTTGATGGAAATCGTCCCTTTTGATTTGACTTGTTATCACCAGCAACCGGAGATCTAACGACTCTGCAGTCTTCGATATTTAGGGAACCAGTTTCGTAAACTATAGCATTTTCTGCTAAATTCCTTCGTCCAAGAGGCTTACGTGCGATGATCCAATGCTCTGCCGCTGGTTTTAGCTTTGGCATCCATCCAGACCACTTTTTTCCCAGAGGAGTCTGAGGTTCATAGACTGGGATTGGTCCATTTCTCCGATCTCCATTGTAGTAGGTTGAACAGGGATTCGGTTTGTAGCCGACCACCTTGGGATCTGCTCCCAGAACGCGATCGACCTTAACTCCGATTTCTCCCGATGCAGGAACCCCGCTCGTAAAGATGTGGGTGATAATATCTCTAATCTCAAACCCAGCATCTTCAACGGCGGTTGCGGTCCAGTGGGATGTTCTCGGTAGTGCCCAGATGATGGCATGACCGCC
>JANQPW010000047.1 GCA_028285285.1 Silvanigrellales bacterium | reverse complement strand
TCTTGGTTGTGTCACCACTGGAGCAGGATCTTTGTCGGAGTCGCCTCCGTTGTTACTTTTTTCGCTTCCGCAAGCTACAAAAAATGCAAGGGTTCCACCAATTGCAATGCCCGTTACGGCTTTTCTTTGGGTAGTGTTCAATTTCATGGTCAGACTCCGTGTTGTGAGAAACAGAATGCGCATGGGCCCAGCAGTCGAAGGCGAAAACCCAGTCTGGTGAACGAGAAGCAAAATGGGGGCCACAAAGAGGTCTGGGTAGTTGACTGATATTGAAGGGTAATTTGGCGCCAAATGCGAACTTCACAAACGCTCACTGTGAACAATTTGGTCAGGTTTGTGAGAGATTGCTCAAGTCATGGGAGCGTGGAAGCGGCAAAGAGAGTTCAGTAGTTAAGGGGTCATCTCGTAAAGAGAGGCACGAGACAGCCTTTAGAGCGCGGCTTGTGCGCTTCGGTAGTCTTTGAAGCGGAGAACCTGCCCGGGTTGGAGACGATCTGGGTTTGGAAGGGTATCGCTGTTGCTCTTCCAAATGTATTTCCATGCGCCTCCGTTTCCGAGGACCCGCTTGGCAATAGAGGAGAGAGAATCTCCTTTTTCAACCGTGACGACGGTGTCTGCCGTGTTTTGGAAGGCTTGTGCGTACTCGGCCGCGCCACCAAAGGCGGGTATCTCAAGCTCGTCGCCCGGGTAAATCAGGTAGGGTGCAGACATTCCGTTCAGCTCAGCAATGTTCTGCCATTCCTTTGAGGTTCCGTATATGCGTGATGCGATCTCAGAAAGACTGTCACCGGGCACAACGAGGTAGCGAATGCTGGATTGTGTGCCAATTTCATCTGTCGGCGTGGCAGATTCTTCGGTTGATGGCGTGTCAAAAGAGGGGCTTTCTGTGCCTGCAAAGGGGTCGACCGGCGGCGGTTCACTGCCCACTCCCTCGAGGGGGTCTTCTGAAACGGCGGTCTCTTCGGCGCTGCTGGAAAAATCCGTTGCAGGTTCTGTGGCGGCTGAACCTGCTTGGTCGTCGACCACCCCATCGAAACGAGCAAAGGGATCTTCGGCCGGAGCTGCATCTGTGGTGTCATTCTGCACATCTGATGTGTTCCCTGCGTCGGCGAAGGGATCGTAATTTTCTTCACCAGCGGCGTCGGCAGTTTCTGGTTCGGTGTCTTCATTGGTGAAGCTCTCAGTCGTGTTTCCCGACTCAAACCCTTCTTCATTGGAGCTCGTTTCGGCATAGGTGTCAGCTTCTCCTGCTGGGCTGATGTCTTCAGCTCCTTCGCCATCGAAGGCGGCTGCTCGTTCTTCGTCGGAGCTCTGGCTCTCTTCGAGAGTGAGACCTTCACCGCTGTCTTCTGTTCCTTCATTGAAATCGTTTTGGAGCTCTTCAGCCTCTGTTTCTCCACCGATGTCGGCTGTTTCTTCGATAGCTTCTTCACTGGAGGTGTCGGCTTCCAATGCGACGTCTTCTACAGTTTCACCTTCAGTTGTGGTGCAAGAAACACCAAAGCAAACAGTCGTGATGCTGCAAGCAACAGCAAACATATTCAAGACACGTCGTTTCATACCGAATTCCTCATCCAACATTGGCGGCTATTGCCGAGTGTGCTTCAGCAATAGCATTCGGTGTTTTGACCTCGGCGTAGCTGCAGTTCTAGCCCGCAAATGTCAAAAACATGATGCCAAAGAGGCCGGGGTAGAAAGCGAGTCTGGAAAACATCCAAAAGAGGCTCGATCGCTTCAGAGCGGCGTACCCGACAAAAGCTGCATGGGCAGGAACAAACCAGAGCAGATGGAGAGACAAGCGGTGGAGGGCCTGTTGAAACACATCTGACGAGATGATTTCCCGCTGCTGGGGGGGTGCGAGTGCTTCTATTTGCGGAGAAAGCTTCACAAAGAGAGGTGTGTCAAAAAAGTAAAAGTACGCCATGACACCGGTGATGATCAGAGCACTCAACACGGGTGCGATCTTAAAAAAAACGGTCTTTTTGACAATAATGCTCACAGTTCCGAGGGCCAGAAGGCAGGAAATGCCAATGATCATAAATTCATCGACGGTTCCGAGGCGCATGTAGGCCCAGAAGCAAAGGCCCACGCTAACGACCAGAGCGAGCGCGACTCCAAGCGTGGCGTGACGAAGTGAGTCGGCAATCATAAAGAGCACGAGGGGAAGAATCCCCATGAGGAGGAGTTCTGTGTTCACGGGCTTCCTTCGTCGTTCTTTTCTGCGCAGTGATTTTGAAGAAACCGCGGTTCAATGCGGAGGGGAAAGAGGGGATAACTCAGAAATGTGTCAAGCGCACAAGTTCCTTCGCCCGAAAGAGATTCTTTCAACATAAGCCAACCAGCAAAGGCCACAACCTGAGACCCCGGGCGGCTCTCGAGGAGATCCGCATTTGACTGGGCGGTTGATGCGGAAATTCCCAGGCGATTCACAAGAGCACTCACAAAGGCATCTGCGCTGAGTTGACCCAAAAACACCTGGGCCTCAAGGAGGGCTCGTTGTGTTGCATAAAGAAGGGAGTGCAGCGTGATAAACCGGGCTTGCGGATCAAAGTCTCCTTTTGAAAGCTCGGCAGCGTAGAGTCCCCAGCCCTCCAGGAGCACCCGATCATAGGAATAGAGTTTTCGCAGGAGAGAACGAGGCTGGCTGTGGGAGGCCTCCATCAAGAGTGCTTTTCCCGGAAGCACTTCTCGAGCAATCCAAAAGGGCACTGCCGGCACCGTGAAGTGATCTTGGTGTTGGAGCGAATGTGTTGAAGCCTGAGGAATAAAGGTGTGAGTTGAGATTTTTGTGTTTGGCCCAAAAAAAGGACGCACCTGTGTTGTGGGCACGAGAACCGGTCCAATTTTGAACTGTTCCATTCTCATTTTCATTTGTTTTTTGATTGTTTGCAAAGCTGTCGAACGGGGCTTCGACTTTTTTTGGAGATGAAGTTTCTTTTGGAACAGCTGAAGCGTTGATGAGGAGTCTTTGTGTCGGGCGCGGCTGAGTTTCTGAAAAATCTCTCGAATGGGCTGTGTTGTTGTTGTGGAGATGTCTTGGAGTTCCGTTTGAATGAGTTGAGTCAACTGAGCCCGCAGCTCCTCAGAGTGCTCTTGAGCTTTTAACACCACAGCTTCGGGGGAGAGGAGAATGTTCCGACGGCGCAACTGAAGAAGATACTCGTCACGGTTAATGTGACGGGCTGTCCGAGCGTGTTTGAGAATATGGTTGCTCAAGTATAGTGCATATTCTGAGCTTCGTTTTTTAAGCTGTGCCATCAATTTCTCAGTTTTCGCTTGCAGCCCCAGCTTTTCCAACTGGCTCTGCAGGCGAGAAATTGCTCTTTTCTGATTTTTGATCACAGCATCGACCCGATGCCGAAGGGGGTAGTGCACCCCTCTTTTGCCGTTTTTGCTCACAAGAGAGCGCATTTGCTTTTGCAAGAAGGAGTGAACAGATTTTGAGGAGGGACTGCCCGACACCAATGTTTTGAGTCTGGTCAGTATAATTTCGTTCTTCCGTGCCGAGGGCTCCCCGGCCCAGTAGGGGGAGAGTGACTCTTCGATGATTTGCATGGGATCGGTGAGGTTGAGTTTTTTACCCGAGGTGTGTTGTTCACGTTGCGCCATCCAATTGAGGAGGCGCTCTTTGAAGAGGAGCATGTCGGCGCGAAACTGCGGGTCTCCTTTTTCGGCTGCATGTTCGCTCACTTTGCTGAGTGATTCCTTGAGAAAGAGCTGAAAATCATTTTCCGACTTTTGGGAAAAGTTGCGCACCGAGTCTTCGAACTCCTTGAGGCCGATTGCTGCCGATAGTGCTGGTCGGAACTGACCCAGATCTTTGAAGAAGGAGAGAGAAATTTCGTTGGAGCGGATGGCCCAGTTGGGTTGGGCAGTCACAGCCGCTGTGGCCGTTGGGGTCGTCAGCAATATGAGGGGAATCAGGCTAAAAAAAGGAGTCCAAGTCATCAAGCAGCAACCTCATGGAGTTGCCACTGATTTTATCATAAGCAGACGCTGATCTTGGAGTCGAACACAAAACTAGTTTTCAATGTTGACGGCATGGACCACATCGTTGATGAGCGTGAAGCGGAGGGATCCCTGATTTTTAAGGGAATACGAGAGGTGTTTGGTTTGTAGGCGGAGAAAGCGACGCTCGTCGCTTCGGCTTGTGGGTTGACGCATTGGCTCAAAGCTTTCTGTAACTAGCTTCTCACTATCGGGTGCACCACAAAGTGCGATCACAAGGGCTCGCGGTGCTTTTTTGAAGTAGTTTCTGCGTTGCGGGTTTGACGACTCCTTACAGACAGATTCGCCGCGCTCCAAGTCGCGACCGCGCCTCGCGAGGGTTTGGACCTTTGCCACCCGACCATCTGCAACCACCACATGTCGCAACAAGTCACCTTCTCCAGTGGAAAACAGAAGGCTTTTGGATTCATCGTAGTTGACCATCTCGCTCCCGTCTTTGCGCACTGTCTTGGTCACCCGGCTGATGGTTCCTTCCTGAAGGGGGTTCGGACAGGAGCTGCTGAGCTTCTCAAGTGTGGTGCCTTTTCGGATGACGTTTCCGTTGCACCGCATAGCCGCAGAGGCTGTTTCCGTATTCAAGAGCGCGGTTGAAACCAGGGCTGAAGCAAAAGTGAGGGAGAGGAGATGCCTTGGAGCCATGAGAGATTCCTTCTCAAGAGTGGGGCCAAATGCCTAAAACATTGGCTATTCTAGCCAACATTTGAGTTATTCTTGAAAAAGGCGATGCTGTCAACTGAAAATAGATAATTTCTGTTTTTTTATTTAATATTTCTAGAGATTTTCACTCTATAGGGAAACAGAAACCTGAAATAGAGTCATGAGGCGATTCGCCTCAGTTTTCGGCCTGCAAGTTCACTTCTGTTTCTGTGCCATCAACGGCTTTCCACACGCCAACCAGATCCTTTTCAGTTCCGTCAAGAACAACGAGGCCTCCCAGGCAGTCGCCTGTAGATGTTGGATGAATCACCAGGGTCCATGTGTCTTGGATTATTTTTCCGTGAAGTTCTTGTGTCGTGCTGCAGCCCTCTGTGGAGAGTGTTCCCATAACCTTGCCGTAGAGGGATCTTGATATTTCGTAAGAATTAGAAAACTCGTCGCTATACCGTTCTGCTCTGGCAAATGACTCGCCGTTGCCTTGCGGAGAACCGGCTTGGTTGGGGTTGGCGAGAGCAATGCATGGAAAGAGCGCCGAAGCAACAATCACAAGCTGTTTCATCTGTCGATTCCTTTTAAAGAGGATTGAACGAACACGGGCGAACACATTTATATGCGTGAACCACACCGAGTTTCTGGTGCTATAGCATGTTTCGATGGGTCTCGGATAGAGACCCACACCCTGTTTCCAGTTTGGAAACTAAACTTGGCCATACTTGCGAATTACTTTTTGAGCGAATAGCCTATGCCGAAGTTCTCATGAGAAGAGTTGATGTTTTATTGCATCGTTTTGATCTTTAGATTTGCTGAGGGAGGCATGCAGATGCTTTGCAGAACTCTTTTGAGTCTTGTGACTTTAGGTGTGATTTTTCAAACGGGGCCAAGCTTTCAACAGAAAGCACAGGCATTGACGGTCACCAACACGGAGTATGCGCAGAAGCTCTTCCTCCGCATTTCTGGGGTCTCTCTTCGGCGCTCTGACCCTCGGTTGGCTGAGATGACTGCCCACATTGAGGCTGGAGAGTTTGAAGATGCCGCGCGGATCGCTATGGAGTCGGAAGAATTCTATTCCGTGACATTGAGAAACCTTTCAGCGCCTATGTCTGCTCGTGACGAGTCCCCTCTTACCGTGTTCAATGATTTTCAGGCCACCTTTTTGGGGGCGGTGAGAGACAACCTCGATGCGCGCACCCTCCTCACGGGAGACTACCGCTACGAGGCCTATGACGATTTGGGCTTACCGCCCGCTACTCTCGACTCCAACCTTCACTACGAGGAACTGGCCGCTCGATCTGTGGGTTTGAAACGAAACTTGAGAAAGGTTTCACCCCAATGGTTCGAGCTTCCGGTGGCAGCTGGGCTTCTCACCTCGCGAACCTGGGGTGAGCAGCATTTGAGTGCGGGAACAAATCGGCGAGCAGTGGAGTTCACCTTCAAGCAGTTTCTTTGTCGCGAAATGCCCGAGGTGAGAGACCGAGGGCTCCCCTTGAGCCGGATCCGTAGGGATGTTGATCGCACCCCTGGTGGCGATGCAGACGTTTTCAACAACGAGTGCCGCACGTGTCATGCAGTGTTGGATGGCCTCACCGGTGCTTTCGCACGACTCGACTTCAAAGATGATCGCATTGTCCACACGGGCAATCTGTTCGTCGCGGCAAAAATGAATCAGAACAGTCATGTTTATCCAGAAGGGTTTCGTGTTTTGGATGACTCCTGGGTCAACCATGCGACGCGGAATCACAATGAACAGATTGGTTGGACAGGACAATTGAAGGGAAGTGGGCCTCGAGCTTTTGGGGAGATGGTTGCAAACTCCCGTGGCTTTAGTCAGTGCATGGTTCAAAGGGCTTTCCGGGCGGTCTGCCCGAAGCAGGATCTGAGCCAGCCCCTTCTCAACGAGCTCACCGATCGCTTTGAGAGCGAAGAGTATCGTTTGAATGACATGTTTGCGTTTGTGTCGAGTCATCCGAGTTGTGTGCGTCGGCCTGATGCTGCGCTGCGATAATCGGGAAATTGAATTTCACTACCGAAAAGGGGGAAGATATGAAAAAAGTGTCTCTCGTTGCAGCTGCGGCTGTGGCAACTGTTTTGTGGGGAGGAACAGCCCAAGCCATCGTGGTGAAAAACTTTCGGCAAATTGCTGCAAGTTTCTATTCCGCGACAGGGGTTTCAATGAATGATCCCGATGTGGCAGCATTTGTGAAAAAGACGGAAACACGTCTGCCACAGGTAGGAGAAATCGAGGAGATTTCTTCTCCTGCTATTCTCGCCATCACGCAGCTTGCGGGCATTTTTTGTGAAAAAATGATTGCCACCGACGCGGCTATTCCTCTGGGCGGTCGCCGCCACACTCATTCTCAGGTTGATTTTGAGAGACCTGCCCGTCTCTTCACTCGTGAAGTCAAGGAGTCGGTTGTTCGAGAATACGCTGACCTCTTTTGGAATCGTGAGGTCACTGAAGAAGAGCAGGCGAGCCTGTTGTCAACGTTTGACACTGTGGCTCCCGGGGCCGACACATTGCGAACCTTGAAGATTCTCTGCACAACAATGGCGAGCAGTGTCGACACATACGTTTCGGAGTGATGAAGGCGGAACTAACCAATTCGAACCATTGAATCGTGTATCTCATAGGGAGACCCAAGAAAATGACAAAGAGAGATTCAGACAATTCAAATGCGGGTGGTGTCGGAAGAAAGCAGAAACCTCTGATGTACGGGGATCATCCCAGACCCCGCACACGACGTCAGTTACTTTCACAGGGCTTCGTGGCCTTTTCGGCTCTTTCATTAATGCCTAAAAGCCTTCCCTTTGGCCTGGGACGCGCTCTGGCTCAGCAGCAGGGTTGTGGTGGAGGCGGCAATGCGGTTGCTCTTCCCTTTATGGTTTTTGATATGGCCGGTGGCGCTGCTCTTCCCGCCAACTTTTTGGTTGGGAATCAGGGCGGACCCATGGACCTTTTGCCTCAGTACGACAAATTGGGGTGGGATCCCCGATTGGCTGGTGCGCTCAACAATGAAATGGGCCTGCCTATGGCTTCCGGAGTGAGCGGCTTGCTCCAGGGTATTTTGGAAACAACCGATGCTGCCACTCGCCAACGCCTGCGACTGGGCAGTGTTTGTCACAACGGCCAAGACGACACGAGATCCAATCAGCTAAACGCAATGACGCTGGTCTCTGCTGCTGGCGCTGAAGGTCTTTTTGTGA
>JANQPW010000045.1 GCA_028285285.1 Silvanigrellales bacterium | reverse complement strand
TCAGGTCTTGTTCTGTTGTGGGAAGATGAGCCGTTTCCTCACTGGGAAGCAATGAATAGAAGTTGATCCGCAACCGCTCTCGGTTCACGTTCACTGTTGTGAATCCCAATGCCTTTGACATTCCGTAGTGCATGTGCGCAATAGAGTTGTCGTCTTGCTTCATGAGGGCGTCGTCGTTTCGTTCAATCTTTGCGGCTGCTCCCGAGACGAGTTGAAAGAGGCTTTGATCAGGAGGGCACTCACGGCTTTCGATGAACTGTTGGTTGTGATCGTGGCCGGAAAGGTAGAGATGCAAGGGCTCGCAGAGATTCACCTGATCGGCAGGCCCTTCGTTGGGGCTACTGGCACGGGGGTTGAGGAGCCACGAGCGGAGCTCGTCTTCCATGTTCTGGTGTTTGGAAAAGGAATACAGCGGCACATGGCCCATGAGGAGGCGCCAGCGGGGGTCTTGGTCTTTTTGTTGACGTGTTTTCAGTTCCCCCAGCTGCTGTTTCAGCCACACCCGCTGCTGCCGATCGCGCTTTAGCGTCATGGTGTCGAGGGCCAGCAAGTCAACAGAAGTGTCTCTCAATTCATAGCTCATATTGTAATAGAGGTCGGGTTGCAACCACACCTTGGATCCCCCCTCTTGGGGGCTGAGGCGGGCAAACTGGAGGTACACTTCGGGGTCGATGTCAAGGCGATGGTGATCGCTGTTGCGCTTCACGAGCTGGTCGGTGCCAAAGGGCTCACCTTTTGTGGTAGGGTTTCCCCAGTCGTGGTTTCCCAAAATGACCCATGTGGCCATGGGGTAAAAACGGTCGTAAAAACGCTTGAACTCTGTGACGAACTGGGGGTCGTCGACCGAAGTGGCTCCGGTCTCATAGATGATGTCTCCCAGAGCAAGGCCAATGTCACAGTGTTCCAACTCCGGAGAAATCTCTCCCCGGAGGTTCGCCGCGCTTCTTTCCGGAAAGCAATGTTCATACATGGCATCGGAAAGCAACTGCTGCTCCTTTTTTCCTGTTCCGGTGTCGCCAAAGATCAGAATGTTGAGATCTTCATTTTGTGCGAATTGGTCAGCGGAGTAAGGAGACTTTCCGGGGATAGAGATCCTTGTCACCTCTCTGGACACATCACCTTTTTTATTGGCCACGCTTCCCTGGGGAGAATCGACAGTGCGTGTGGGAAGGCAGGCGAAGAAGACAAGAGTGGAGGCCAAGGAGCAGCCCACAGAAATGTGGGGGATAAGTCCTGCTTTGTGTTTCCATCGCGATGCCCGTCCTTTTGTAGTCATGTGTCGTTGACCTCCCTTTGCGATCCATACTTTCATTACCTCTTGGCCCTGCACAAAAGGGTACCAGTGTCCTGCCGGTTTCTGAAATGGCTACCTCACAATTCCCGCTCGTGTGCCAGCTCTGTGAGACTTTCATCTCGGAAGCTCTTGTTGCTTTGGCCTGTGGCATCCATCAACACCATGTAGAGGCTGGGCACAAGTACGAGAATGATCACCGTTGCAAAGAGAATCCCAATGGCCAGACTGATGGCCATGGGAATGAGGAACTGTGCCTGCAGAGATGTCTCAAACAGAAGGGGAGCGAGGCCCGCAAAGGTGGTGATAGAGGTGAGCAAGATAGCCCGCAGGCGTTCGCGGCTAGCAGCAAGAGTGGCTTCGAGGAGGGTGTCGTAGTGGCTGCGATTTTGGTTGATGAAGTCAATGAGAATGAGGGAGTCGTTCACAACCACACCTGTGAGCCCAACAATGCCAAACAAACTGAGAAAGCTCACAGGGTAGCCCAGAAGCAAATGGCCAAGGATGGCTCCAGCAAAGCCGAAGGGAATGGCACTCATCACAATCAGAGGTTGGCTATAGGAACGAAACAACACTGCGAGCAGGGAATATATGGCCAGGAGGGCCATGACAAAGCCCCGCAGAAGGCTTGAAAGAGACTCCGCCTGATCAGCCTGCTGGCCATCCCATCTCACCTGCAGTTGGGGATCGCTCTGCAGCAGAGGCGGGAGGTAGTTTGCCTTGAGATCGTTCACGATCTGTTGGGCATTGCCCACGTTGCTGTCGACCCGTGCAGAAACCGTGACAATGCGTCTGCCGTCGACCCGCCGAATGGTGGAGTAGCCCCGTGTTTCTTGAACGGTTGCCGCTTCAAACAGAGGGATCTCTTGGCCCGTTCCGTTGGCTGCCCGGATCTTCATGTTGTAGAGCGTTTCAAGTCGTGACCGCTCCGCCTCAGGATACCGCACGATCACTCTCACCTCATGGCCATCTCGCAAAAAGCGAAGCGCTTCGCTGCCATAAAAGGCGGCGCGCACCTGCATGGCAAAACTCTGCGCTGTGATTCCCAAGCTGCGAGCCGATTCCTTCAGTTCAAATTGATACTCTTTCTTTCCGGGAATGTCGGAGTCGCTGATCTCGCGTGTGCCCGCGTAGGTGGCAATTTTTCCTTTGAGGTTGTTGATCACGGCTTCAAGCTTTTCGGGTTTTTCGTGCGAGAGCTGCACTTCAATGTCTCGGGCGGCTGGCACCAAGCTTGTGGCAAAGGTCACAGACTCAACGCTGGGCGTGCGGGTGATGGCCTGTTCAATCTCGCTGGTGAAATCAGCGATGCGCACGTTGCGCACATCAGGCACCTGGAACTGGAGTCGGATCTCTGCGATATTTGAAGCTGAGCGCACAAGCTGAATGCCAGGGCCCGGTGAGCTCAGCTGGCTTCCGAGCACGAAAATGCTGTTTTTTATGTTTGATGTGTAGAGCCCCCCTGTTCGTTCAGACAGCTGTGCATTGCTCTCTTGGAGCAGTTGCTCCACAGTTTGATTGATGTGCTCAGAAAACGACTGGGTGTCGGAGATGGGAGTGCCCGGCTTCATGTCGATGGAGATGATGATCACGTCACCTTCAATTTCTGGCATGAAGACGAACTTGACAAAGCCCGTGCCCACAAGGGTTAAGGTGAGCAACAGAGCCGAAAAGGCGGCCGCAAGGGTGGTGTAGCGATTGCGAATTGCCACTTTTGTGGCTTTGGAAAACCACCCTTTGGTGAAGTCTTTGAGGCCGCGGTCAAAGCGAGTGCGCACCGCCACCAGAAGACGAAACGGACCCCACGTATACGTTTCTCTTCTTCCAAGGGTGAGGTGGGCTGGCAAAATAAAGAGGCCCTCAATGAGAGAAATACCAATGACGGCCATGACAATCACAGGTATCGAGAAAAGAAACTTTCCCATGGCTCCGCTCACTCCCAGAAGGGGGGCAAAGGCGCACATGGTGGTGAGAATGGCAAAGGTCACAGGAGTGGCAACCTTTTTGCAGCCGTCAATCGAGGCCTGCAGAAACGACTTCCCTTTTTCTCGCTCGGTGTAGATGCTCTCTCCTATCACGATGGCGTCGTCCACCACGATTCCCAACACCAAGATGAAAGCAAAGAGAGTGATCATGTTGATGGAAACATCCATGGAGGGCAAAAAAAGGAGAGCACCTAAAAAAGAAATGGGAAGGCCGAGCATGACCCAGAAGGCCAAGCGAATTTCTAGAAACAATGCGAGGCACAGGAAAACCAATAGGAGACCTTGGATGCCGTTGCGAAACAACAGATTGAAGCGGCTTTCCAAGATCTCAGATGTGTCGTTCCATTTGGCAAGCCGCACACCCGGTGGGAGGGTGTTGTTTTGTTGTTCTATGTACTTCTCAATGCGCTCCGCGATCACAGTGGGCCTTTCAGAGCCCACACGAAACACCTTGACCATGGCGGCCGGAGAGTTGTTGAAAGTCACCCGGGCATAAGACTCCTCGAAGTCATCGCGAATGTCAGCCACGTCTCCGAGCCGCAGGGAGCTGCCATCGGGGCGGCTTGAAAGCACAATGTCTCGAAACCCGGAGGCATCCAATTTTCTTTCGGTTGTGCGCAGCAGCACTTCACCATCTGTTGCCTTGAGCACTCCAGCGGGAAGGTCAAGAGACTCGGCGCGGATGCGCGCGGCGACCTGGTCCAGTG
>JANQPW010000039.1 GCA_028285285.1 Silvanigrellales bacterium | reverse complement strand
ATTTTGAGGGTAGAGTCTTTTTTACCCAACGTGTGGGGGCAGTTCTGGCTCAATTGGATTGGGGGCGGCTACGAAACCTCTACTCAGAACCCCTCCACGCTTCAGGTGAAAGACGATGCAGGCCAGGTTCTGGAAAAGGCCACAGTGAGTGGCAGCAGCCAACGGGGATGGCTGAGCATCAAACCCAGCTTTCCCTATTTCGTGCTCTCTAAGCTCGAACTCCGAGCAGAACTTCTTCGCAACAACCTCACAGAGGTTGACTCACCCAAAGAGTTGGCTCTGACAGAAAAAAATGTTGTGAATGCCCAGCTCATCGACACTGCTCCACGCTTCTATTTGGGCTACCAGTCACGCCTCGGCGGGGTTGGATTTCTCCAACTCACAGGATTGCTACCGTTGGAACAACAGCTTGAGTTGTCGCAGACCCTTGCCTCCGGCGAAAAGCAATCACGAGGGGTTACCCTCCAGGAAATCTCTGTTGACGGGCAGTTCACATTTCACCTCACGGTGATGGAGCCGCCACACCAATTTTCCTTCGATGCCATCTTAGGTGGTGAGTACAATCAAAAGGCGTACACCATCAGTGGGCTCAATGGAGCCCCCAACACAGCCCTCGTGACGCCATCGGGTTTCCGTTGGTACCTGCTCCTCGGTATGTCGTACGTGAAATAGCAGAGGCCAACTCGGGCATGAGTTTTGTTGCCGCTGATCATCGATTCTCTTGAGAAGCTGACAGCTTTGGGCATGATGTCTGGCGTGATAAGGAAGAAGACCACTCATGTTCAGAAATAGATGCAAGAAGGCTACCATGACACAGACCCATTTCTCCAAAGCAAAAGCAGTTTGCCATGTGACCCTCATGTCTGCGGTTGGAGCCTTGAGTCTGGCCGAAGGGCATGCAGATGACCTCAAGCCAGATCCGGTTGTTCGACAATTTGAAAAACAATTGCCCAAAGAGTTTCACCGGCACACCTTCCAAAAAAGGGAGCTGCCCGAAGCTGGATTCACAGCTTGCCGTGCTCAACCCGGGTTGCGACACGTTTTCATGACCACTCCAAAGTCTGGAAATCCGAAATTCGTTACACTGAGTGAGATCGACTATGAATCCATTGGTGATGCCCGGTGCGGAAAGTCGGCATTTGTGTCGAACTCAGATCCAGGTAGAGGCTATTCGTTTGGATGGGAGATCGTGGCGCAGCGAGGGAACAAGCTCTACCATTTCTCCATCGCCTATTCTCAACCGGAAGAAGGAGTTCCCGGTTTCGCAAGAAGCTTTCTGGCTCCCTTCTCAAGAGAAGACTCGGTTGGTTTTTGTGCCAAGGCGAGCAGCTGCAAATTGATGTCGATTGCAGAACTGAACCGAACACTTGACTGAGGGCTGAGCCCTCCTAGTGCTCAGCCCACACCACAGTGGGGACCTTGCACTTTTTCACCAGACTTGAAAAATCGTTGTTTTCCGTCACTGCTTTCCAAAACATCTCACTGCAGCCTCCCCGTGTGAGTTGCGTGAAAAGCGGAGAATGGCCTGCATTTTTGACAAGCAACATCTGTCGTTTGGCGTAGATCTGGTTCTCATGGTGATACACAGCGCCCCAAACAGGGGTGTAGGGGTCGTCAATTCCTTGCACGTAGTGAAGGGGAGTTTTCACAAGAAATCTCTTCGAATCATAGGGACTGGTGAGGTCGTGCTGCAAGCACTCCTTGTCAAAGTCCCGGAGTTTTTCTTTCCGCTCAACTGAGAACACCCCTTTGTTGAAAACCAGTCTGCCGATTTCAGCTCCAAAAATGCTCCGACATGAAACGTTGACCTTCAGTGACTTCCAATTTCTCGTGTGCTTCTCAGGTTTTTTATTTTTGAACTGGGCCGCCAGCTTTTCAGCGGCAGCAATTTTCTCTTTGTCTGCTCCCTTCCCCAGTCCGTTGAGGAAGCTGGCAAGAAAAGTCTCTTGAGTTGCATCTGTGGGCGTGATGTCTCCAGGAGTGACTGCAAACTCAATGAGCTTTGCCCATTGTTCTTGAGACAGGCCCAGAGGAGGCTTCGAGAGGCTGAAAAGATACTCCCTTGACTCGGGTCGGATACGGGTGAGCTCTTTGTGGTAAACCCGGGCCACGCTGTTCAGCCAATCGATCTCTTTCACTCCATGGCCGATCACTCCCGAGAGTATTGTGGACTTTGGTGGCAAGCCTTCGGATTCTGCAAATTTGGTGGCAATGGTGGCGATCACAGTGCCCCACGAAACGCCGTGAATATGATAGTTTTTCAACTTCAGGGACTTCACAATGCTGACAACATCATGTGCGACGTTTTCATTTGTGAAAAAATCGAGAGGATACTCTTCCCCGCTTTCTGATTCGTTACACCCTATGCCGCGTGGCTCAGTGAGGATCACTGTGAAGTCTTTGGGGTAACGCGAAAGGATTTTTTCCGAACCCATCGGAACATCACCAGGGCCCCCTGGCGTCAGAATCACCGTTGGCTTCCCAGGTTTCCCTTCCCTAACCTGAAAGCGGTACGAAAAGGTCTTGCCGCTTTTCTTTTCAGGATACCAAGGGCGTGAGATCGACTTAACTGACTTTGCCTTGCAATGGTCTGCTAGAGGTTTAGCATAGCCAAACGATGTTACCCCCAGTACAAGCAAGAAAAAAACATATTTCGTGATCATGGCGAGTTCCTGTGCAAAGGCTTTTTCCAATTGTAGCAGGCTCACCCCTGTTCTCACAGGCTGCATCATTGATGCATCAAGAGCAGGTCTGCATGGTACTGTTCCTTAAAGATCAGATACAGATCTTCATGAAACAAAGACGGGTGCATGAGCGAGAGGGGTCGCTTCGTGAAACAGCTGCGGGTGCCATTTTCTTTTTGGCGACAGGCTCGTTCGATTTCTTCTTCGGCTGGGTTGTGTCTCACCTTGGCCACACAATGTGAAAGCTCGTGCAACATGAGCATTTCCCGCTGAACCTCACCCAGCTTCTCCCAAGACGACTTTTCAACAAAAACATGGCCACGATTGAGATCGCAAATTCCCACAATGCGGTTGAGGGAATTCGGCTGGTGGTAAGGCGAGAGATCGGCAAAATAGAACCGTGGCCTCTCAGCCGACCTTCCTGTGATCTTTTCGTAAAGGACCTTGTAGGGCTGAAACAAAGCCTGGTCAGTATCCTTGTCATAGCTGATCTGTTCAGGGCATTGAGAAGGATCCACAGAGCAAACCAGCTCTCCTGCCAGAGTGTCTTCATTCCACTTCAAGCTGCGACAAGCCACAGCTGTAACGAACCCAACCTGCACCATGCCCAGCAGAAAGAGCACGGCCCCGCACCGGCTCATGCGGCACACACAGCAGCACACAGTTCAAGAAAGAGGCCCTGAAAAATCTTTTGAAAACCCTTACCAGCCTCAACGACTTCCTCATGAGACAACGGTTGATCCAGCAAGCCTGCTGCAAAATTGGTGAGGCAAGACAAACCCAAAACCTTCGCGTTTAACTGTCGTGCTGCGAGGGCCTCCAGCACGGTGCTCATTCCCACTGCGCTCGCACCCATGTTGCGAATCATGCGCACCTCGGCCGGCGTTTCGTATGCTGGGCCCATCAAACCGTAATAGACTCCTTCACGCAAAGCATGGCCGTGTTTCGCAAAAACTTCCCGCGCCACCTGTTGAAGTCCACGATCGAAGGGCTCCGACATATCCACGAAGCGCTTTCCAAAGCCAAGGCCAAAGTCTCCCTCTAGAGGAGAGGTACCAGTGGCGTTGATTTGGTCAGCAATGAGCATCACCTCACCCACTTTCCATTGTGGCTCCACACAACCAGACGCATTGGTCAAGATGGCCTTTGACGTGCCCCACCTCAGCAAGGTGCGAATATTGTGTGCGACCTCACCGGCGTCGTAACCCTCATAGCCATGAACACGCCCTGACAAAATGGCAACACAAAGACTATTGTGGTTCAGCAAACTCAAACTTCCTGAGTGGCCTTTGACGGCCGTTGTTTTGAAGCCTGGAATATCATTGAAAGAAATACTCTGAGAAAGCTGGCTGGAATCGACCAAACCTGAAAGCCCGCTTCCCAAAACCACGCAAACATCAGGGGCACCGGCCGACTTTGACCACCCCTTGAGAAACTCAACACTTTCATCGACACGGCGTTCGTACGGGGATTTCATTTGGCCTCCGGAGTCACCTCGATTTCATCTTCTCCAGTGTCGCACACGATACCCAGCTCCCGCAAAGAGGCTCGTGGCAATTGTGAAGGAGCGCCTGAGAGCAAGCACTGACCTCCTCCCGACTTGGGAAAAGCGATGACGTCACGAATAGACTCTTGCTCCAAAAGCAAGCTCACAAGCCGATCCAAACCCAAGGCCATGCCACAGTGGGGAGGGGCCCCAGTGCTGAGAGCATCCATAAAAAAGCCAAACTGTGACGAAATTTCGTCGTCAGACAAGCCGAGCTCCCGAAACACGGCTCGCTGAAGGTCAGCCTGGTGAATACGAGCACTCCCGCCCCCCACTTCCTTACCATTGAGCACAAGATCAAAGCCCGTGGAGTGGAGCGCAAGCAGCTCATCGACATTTTGGCTTGCCAACCCTTCACCCTTCCGACGAGTCTTTTGGCGCTCCAGTAGCAGCTGAACTCCTCTTGCCGAAGGGTGTGTGAACGGGTGATGAGCGCAACTCAAGCGTTTCAGCTGAGAGTCCCACTCAAACTGGGGGAAATCGGTGATCCAAGTCAGTGCCCATCGTTTTTGAACAAGGCCCAACTCCCGGGCTATTTTGAGACGCAGCTCCCCTAAGGTTCCGGAAACAACCTTAGTGTTGAGATGGCAGCTGAAAAAGAGCATTGTTCCCGCTTGCAGATCGGCCGCATCCACAGACGAATGCTTTGCCTCAACAACCAAAGCTTCAACTTCACTCAACTCTTCGGCACTTAAAAATTTCGCAATGGGTCCCTGCCAAGTGCCATCGTCTTGCTTGCGAAGCCAGGCCAAACCTTGCCCCCCAAACTCTTGGGCAAAGCCCGGCAAGGTGTCCAGAAAACTGCGGGAAAGCTCACCCGTATCCGAAGCTTTCGGCCTTTTCCCTGGGAGGCAAAGAAAGCGAAGACGCGCACCCTTTTCGATGAGCTTCCGGAAGGTTTCTAGCCGAGTTTGCGTGAAGACCTGCGTTCCATCATAAATGGGGAGGTCGAAGCGGAGATCCGGGGCATCAGTGCCATAAAACTGCACAGCCTCAGCATGAGTCATATGCCGGATAGGCTGTCCTCCTTCACAAAGGCTCTTAAAATCGTCGACCAATTGCTCTTTCGACAAACAATGGCCAAGGGCAACGCGGAGAGCTTCTTCTACCGCTCGCCGCACAAACGAAGGATCCACGAAGGCCGCCTCGAGATCGAGCTGGGTAAACTCAGGCTGCCGATCGGCCCGAAGATCTTCATCTCGAAAACAGCGGCACACCTGAACATAGCGCTCAAGCCCACCGATCATGAGCAGTTGCTTCATCAGCTGGGGGCTTTGCACCAAAGCATAAAAGTTTCCCGATGCATGACGCGAAGGCACAACAAAATCGCGCGCCCCTTCTGGAGTGCTGCGAAACAGTATCGGTGTTTCCACATCCACAAACTCACGATCCAGAAAAGCGGCTTTGAAGGCATTCACAAAGCGTGAGCGAAAGACAAGGGTCGACCGCAGCCCTGATTTTTTCCGCAGCTGAAGGTACCTGTGTTTCAACCGAACGGCCTCGTGCACTTCTGCATCGTCGTGCACAGGATAAGGCAAAGACGCACAGACTCCGAGCAGCTCAACCTCTTCACCCACGATCTCCACAAAACCCAACTGCTCGACCGGGTTTTCTGTTTCTTTTGGACGCCTTCGCAGGTAGCCACTCACCTTCAGCGTGCTCTCGACCTTCACTTTCTTCGCTTGCTCGAAAGACTCCGGACAGAGCTCCGGATCGCAGACGATTTGAATCAGCTGGTGACGATCACGCAGGTCAATGAAGATCACTTCTCCATGGTCTCGCACAGCATGCACGTGACCACAAAACGACAAGCTACGGTATTCTTGGCTGATGGTTGGGTTTGGCTCATTCGCAAACAGAGGCACAAGATCAGAAACATGATGAGTGGCAGGAACAAATGCCCCGTCAAATTCCGTTACTGTCTGCTCCATCACGCACCAATCTCCTGCTTTTTAAGAAAAAGAGACTCTGCCCTTGTGATGTTCTGCTCATAAACAGAGAAGGCATCTTTGAAGACCTGCCCCGAAAGAAAGTCCACTCCGGCCGCCTTCATCGTGTCGAGCGGAGAGCGAGAGCCTCCTGTTTTCAAAAGCGTCATGACCTGGCCCCGACCAGCCTCAGGATCACGTTGCAGCGCCTCCAAGAGCGAAAGCGAGGCGCAATAACTGGTGGCATACTTATAAACATAAAAGGTTGAGTAAAAGTGTGGAATGCGCATCCATTCTGATTTCACCTCTGGATCGATCTCAGAATGCTGGCCATAAAACTCGCGGTTGAGACCCTCGTAAATACTGTCAAAGGCATCTGCGGTGAGCGGTTCATCGGCATCCACACGCACGGCACAATCTCTCTCAAACGTGGCGAAAAGGACCTGACGGATCACCGTGGATTCAAAGCCTTTCAACCAATACGAACAAACTTCCTCTCTCAGGCTCTCATCTCCATGTTCCTTGAGGAGGTATTCAGTCAGAAGAGACTCATTCAGGGTGGAGGCGACCTCAGCAACAAAGATCGTGTATCGGGCCAGATGATAAGGTTGAGACTGATTCGACATGTAGGTGTGCATGGAGTGACCCAACTCATGCGCCAAGGTGTAGACATCAACGAGAGTGCCCGTCCAGCTCATCAAAATATAAGGTCGAGAATCGTAACTACCAGAGGAAAATGCCCCTGACCGCTTCCCTTGGTTCTCAGCATAATCAACCCACCGGTCTTCCAGAAGACCTTTTCGCGCAATTGCCACATACTCCTCTCCCAGGGGTGCAACGGCTCGCAGCACCAGATCAACGGCCTCGTTCCACGTGAACCTGCGACCCTTTGACGTGGCGAGAGAAACATAGCGATCGAACTGGTGAACCTTTGCCAGCCCTAAAACTCGTTTTCTCAGGTGCAGAGAACGAGAGAGGAGGGGCAGATGGCTGCGCGTTTGGGAAATCAGTTCATCGTAGAGTGATGTGGGAATGTCATCTTGAAACAGCTGGCTCTGTAAAAACCCATCATAAGAACGCACCTTTGCCAAAGTAGAGCCAGTGAGCAATCGTGAGTAGAAGTTGGCCGCCAAAGTGTGACGCCACTGCGAAACTGTTTTGTAAAAGGTCGTGAAAGTGTTTTTGCGCAGAGTGCGATCAGAGTTTTCCAGATAGGTGCCATAACGGGAATGAGAGAGGGTGTGTTTCTTTCCTTCCGAGTCGACCACGTCGGGAAACCGCAGATCCACATTGTTCCATTTTGAGAAAATATCTGAATTTCGACCGAGGCAAGGTGACAATCGCGCCAGCAGGCGCTCCTCCGTTTCACTCAAAACATGTTTCTTCCCACGCAGCAGCTCGGAAAGCTCATATTCATAGGTGGCCAGGGGCTCTTTACCTTTCCACTGAGGGAGATCTTTCACTTGGAGCAGCTCAGGATCCACAAATGCGAAGGGAGCTAGCAAACTCGAATAGAGATTCGATATCACGCCAAGGTTTTTTGCCGACTCAGCCACCGAAACATCTTCAGAATTGCGCAAACTGGCATAAACATAAAGATTCACAAGCTTTCGCAAGAGCCCATCACGATACTGCAAGACCTCAAAGATTTTTTGAGGAGACCGACCCAGCTGACCTTTAAAGTCGCCATCAAGCTTGCTGGAGACCTCCTCCACAGAGGGCAAAGCATTCAGCGCGACCTGCCAGTCTTCAAAGCTTTGGAAAAGGTCATCCAAATTCCAGGTCTGCTCAGCAGGGATCTCGTTGCGTGCTTTGATACTGCTTGTCATGGGCGCTTCCCTTCCTTCGCGAGAGTGGGGTCTTGTGAACGCAATGTGAATGAAAGCGCAGGATATCATCGTTTTCGAAAAGAGTCAGTGGCTTTCACAAGGGCCCAACTCAAAGGCGAGCGATTTGGGTTTTCCCCGGGCTGGAGCGTTGATGTCGGCAAGACGCCCCCGCACTTCATAACCCACAGCCCACCCTCCGACTCTACCGGAGCCGTCGTGATCAAATCGCGGAATGATCGCATCAATATGACTGAATCTCTCTGTCTGCTCCAGCTTCCCCAACAGATCTTTACCCTCACCCCTCAGATCAAAGAGATCACAGGAGACAAACTGCAGGTCACTCAACGCCCGGTTCACGTGAAGCAGTTGCCGCCTCTCCTCGAGGGTCAGCCCCGTGTCGTGGCCGCGCAACACCGTTACATCACCATCGTTGAGAAAAGCCGAACCATTTAGAAAAGAACGGGTGATGGTGTTGGTGATGCAAGAGCGGGTAGAAACCCGTTCCCGGCTGTGGTGATAAGATTCATCAGGGTCTTCCCAGAAGACCGCAACATCAGCGCCCACACGGGCATAGTCACAGGAACCAAATGCCTGTTCAAGAATGGCTCCACACGACAAAAAGCTCCGCCCCCTTGCGGCTATCAGCCCACCCAAATACCGATGAGCACGGCAAGCGCGCTCGAGGCGAGTGAACCCGCCCCCTGGGATCACTCCCGCGGCATAAAGAAAGTCACACTTAAAAAAGCCCACGCCGCGAGAACACCACACATCAACTGTCTCCTCCAACCATTTCCGGAAGGCCTGAGATTCCGTGTCGAGAGCGTAAAAGTGTCCACCCCAGTTGTCGTTGGTGCCACAGCGCACAGGCTCCCCTGCAGCATCATGCAGCACAAACTCCGGAGACCTCTCCAAAAGTGCAGAGGACTCCGAGGCAACAAAAGGTGCAAGCCACAACCCCGGCACGCAACCCCGCTCATGAATCTTCGCCATGAGACCTTCCGGAGAAAGCTGAGCTGCAAAGTCTTTTTGATAGTCGAGCCACTCACCTATGCTTTTTTGATAGCCATCGTCGATCTGAAAAACCCGAAAGAAGTCTGGACACGCTTCGAGGTTTTTGAGCAAAAGATTTTCCGTAATGGCATGGTAGTGGTGATACCAGCTGGTGTAACCCAAAGTGGGAGAAGGTCGCCCGGTGAGTCGATCGGTGCTGTGGCCCAACATGCGCACAACCCAATTGTGACCCTCTTGCTGCAGGCTGCGATCACTCCGCAACTCCTTAGGAAAAACGACATCAACGAGTGTTTCTCCGTCGCTCAAGCGACTCCCATCAAGACCTTCCACATCCATGTCAATGAAAAAATGGCCCGCTTGCAAATCAAAAACAAAACAACAGGCAAATCTCTCACCACCATTGATGGCAAAAAAGCCCTGCTCTTCTGGTTGAGAGAAAGACCCACAAAGGGATGTGAACCAGGAGTGAAAACACCCAGGCTTCTCTTCATAGGGATAAAAGACGGTGTCACCGTAGCACCACCTCTCGCGGTGCCGATCTTCCTGAAGACTTCCAGTGCGAGACACCACAGGCGACTCGCTCCAACACTGCCACCCTTGAGCGAGAGCCCAATCAACCCCATCTGGCAAAGAAAAGCTTCCCCAACGCAGCCGGCTGAGCCCTGGCCCCAAGCGAGCCGCAGCCGCCCTCCACTTTTCTGCGGAAACCAATCGCAGAACGACTCTTGAGCTGCCCACAAATCCAAATTCCTCAGCAGGTGCTTTTTCGAGCACCAATCCCCAAGCTTCTAAGGCCGGAGAGCCTGCCTCCGGCTCGCGACTTCGGCCCAAGAACGCCTGAATTTCAACTTGCTCCAGCATATCTCCGCCCCTATTTGGTCGAGCCCATGGTCAGGCCACGAATAAAGTGCTTCTGCAAAAACACAAACATGATCACGGGCGGAATGGCGGCAATGAGCGCCCCCGCACTCTGCAACTGGTAGGAAGACACCCACTGCCCACGAAGATTCTGCAAACCAAAAGTCACGGGCTTGAGAGAATCGCTTTGGATCATAATGAGAGCCCAAAGATAGTCGTTCCAAATCCACGTGAAGAGCAAGGTTGCCAAGGCAGCCAAAGCTGGCTTCATCAAGGGCAGAACAATGCGTGAGTAGATCCTCCACTCACCACAGCCATCAAGCCTGGCCGCCTCAATCAAGCCTCCTGGCAAAGTGAGGATAAAGTTGCGCATGAAAAAGGAACCGAAGCCCACTTGGAAGGCTGTGTGAAACAGGATCAAGCCAAAGTGCGTGTCATAGGTTCCGAGCACCTGTGAGCTCAAATAAAAAACGGGAATGAGGAGAATTTGAAAAGGAAGCAACATTCCCGCAACGAAGATCAAGACCAAAGCCTCACGGCCCCGAAAATGGAGGCGAGACAGCACGTAGCCATTGAGAGAAGAGAAAAACAACACCAAAAAAACGCTGGGAATCGTGATCACAAAGGAGTTCCAGAAGTAATCCGAGAACCCAGCGTCCCATGCCTCAGCGTAGTTTGAGAAGAGCAGAGCTTCAGGAAAGGTCCAATACTCCCCACGGTTGAGTTCGTCGAGCGATTTAAGACTCGTGAGCACACTGGCCACAACCGGCAGCATCCAAACAACCACCACCGCAGAAGCCAGCAACCAATACCAGACACCTTTACGTTCAGCGGGCACGATTTTTTTCTCCTGTAGCAGCAAGGTAACTCACAATGAGCCCCAAACTCAGAAGGAACAAAACGATGGAAATAGCAGCTCCATACCCATATCGAAACGACTGAAAGGTCTGCTCGTACATGTAGGTGCCGAGCACATGAGTGGAACCAGCCGGGCCACCCGCTGTCATGACCATAATAATGTCAAAAGCTCGCATAGAACCAATAAACGTGACAAGCGCAACAATGAGTGTGGCGGGTCGCAGCATGGGCAAGACGATGTGCCAGATCATTTGCCAACGCGACACCCCATCAATACGAGCAGCCTCGATCACATTTTGTTGCAGATTACTCAAACCAGCCAGGTACAAAACCATACAGTAGGCGGCATGGGGCCAGCAGGCGGCCAAAATGACACCAAAGGTCGCGTAATCGAAGCTGGCCATAATGCCCACCTGACCTTCGGGATCCAGCAACCCCACCTGCTTGAGAAGAAATTCAGCCAAACCAAAGTGAGGCTGCAAAAACCAGCTCCAGATGGTGCCCACAACAACAAGCGAGAGCACCATGGGAGAAAACAGCAGAGATTTATAGAAAGGAGTGAGCACACCCTTCACATGAAAAAGGAGTGCAAATGCAAGACCAACCACAGCGGCAAGTGGGTAAAACAGAAGCCAGTAAACGGTGTTTTTCACACTCACCCAAAACTGCTCATCATCCATAAGTTCTCGGTAGTTTTCAAAACAACTGAGCTCAGGATCGACCACACACAAGGGTAAAACCTCGCTCCCAAGGCCGTCCCAATCGGTGAAACTAAGATAAAAAGTAAACAGAATAGGAAAGAGAACGTAAAGAGTGTAGAGAAAAAGCGAGGGCGCAAGAAACAACCACGCCACACGCCGTTGATGCGAGAAGGGTCCCTGCTGACTCAACACGACACCCCCAAACTACTTTTTCCGATGCACGCGTTTGCTGATCCGATCTACTTTTTTCAGAATGCTCTCAACCCGCTCAGGGTAAGCCATGAACTGAACAAAGCCATCCATGGCCGTCTTTGCCACCTGCGGATCTGCATCGCGGTCGAAAAACTGGCTGAGCCCCTTTGCCGAAGACAACAGATCCATTCCCGCCTTTCGGTAGGGGTCTGCAGCATCCACAGTGGCCTTGGTGTTGGGAGGCAGGAGACCATTCGCCCTGTTGTAGGCCGTCTGTGCCTCAGCAGTTGCGGCATATTGCAAGAACTTTTTCGCATCGGCTTTGTTCTTCGCCTTTGCGGGTATGAAGATCACGTCTGTTGGAGCAACCTCAGCTGAAGCCACTTTCGGGTCGAGCTGGGGAAAAGGGAAGAAACCAATTTTGTCTTTCAGATTTGCGGGAATTTCGGCCGCAAGGAAATTGCCCATGAGGTACATTCCCGCTTTCCCCTGCCACAGCAAGGCTGAAGCTTCTTGCCAGGTGAGTGCCGGCGCATTGGGAGGAAAGACTTTTTTATCAACCAGCACTTTCCAGCGGTCCATAGTCGCCCGAACTTTGGGGCTGGTGAAGCTC